>JAZQHZ010000039.1:0-12210 GCA_045540855.1 Clostridia bacterium | reverse complement strand
ACGGCACTCTTTTTCGTTCTTTTTCTGTTGCTGATGACAGAAAAAGAACCGGGGATATACGTTGCAAACAATTAAAGCTGAACGTCTTGGGGCAGAGCCCGTTTGAATCGTTCGGGCAAGTGCAAACATCCCGATAAATTCAAATTTCACCACATCAGCCCAAAAACCCTCTCCATACACACGCCCGACGGAATTTCATCGTTGTTTACATAATCCTCCAGAATTTCAATCCTTTCGCCGATGTATGTTTTCTCACGGTTTAGCTGCGTTGTATTGAGCAGCTTCGTCTCAAAGCCCGAAGGCAGTAAATCCCTTTCCGTACTGCCCGACAGCACATTTTCAAACTGCTCTATTGTACACGCATCAAGCCAGTAGTTTCGGTAATTGTCAAACGACAGACCGTTTTCTATATACACCGTACACGCCGAATTATTGCGGTCAAAGCCCTTGGACGTATTCTCAAACGTGATGCAGTTTTTCAGGGTACGCACCGCCTCTTTTCCCACCTGCGGCGTTTCGGCAGTTTCGCCCGAGCCCATTTTTATTCCGTTGCCGTTTCCTCTCCATTCACTGCCCACAAACGCCGCCGGGCTTATATATGTTAAATCCGTTGTATTTATCGGCGTTGTCAGCAGAAACTCACCGTCGGGCAATATGAACTTGCCGTTCTCGTAATTTTCCTTAAAGCTCTTGTCATATTCACAGATTCTGCGGACAAGCGGCTGTTTTTCGTCAAGCCTCCTGCCGCGGTCAAAGTCATATTTTCCCGAATGCACGTCCGCCACGCCGTTTCGCCACGCAAAGCAATTCTCATAATACACCTCGTTAAACATACGGAACGAATCAAATCCGTCGTCCGCATTTTCCCACGAATAGCAGTTTATGAGCCTGTTTCCCGTGCCTGCACCGAACGCCACCCAGAACCCGTCGGCATTTTCGCCTTTTGTGATAATATCGCAGTTGCGGTAGGCATAGCAGTTTTTAAGCGTGTTATCGTGAACAAAATTGCTCATTGCGAAGCCGCTTCCGCCGTTATAACGTGAAACCACGTTTTCTATCAGGTTATTTCCCTCACCGTTATTTATCCTTAATCCGACGTAGGGAGCATTTTCAATAATAATGTTCTCAACTCTGCATCCGCTTCCCTCAACACTGAGAGCCGCAGCAGAGCTTGTTGCACCTTCGTCAACACTGCTTCGGTATCCGTCAAAATCAAGCACTGCATTATAGCCCTCTCCGCCACATAATGCCACTGCTTCGCCGGAATTGTTCTCAATCACAAGCGGAGCCGGGCAAAGTATATTATCTGCATTTATAACCACCGTTCCGCCGTTTAAATTCGTCTTCCATAACGCACGCTTCAAGGATTTGTAGTCGGAAACATACCATTCACTCTGCGTATCTGCCACTTCATTGTATATCACCTCAATTGCATACACCCTGATAGCCGCCGCCTTTGAGGCAACATAGAAATCCTTTTCACCGCCCCTGTGGACGTACGTGCCCTTGTTTACGCGGTCGCACGGTGCATCAAAGGTCACAAGCTCAGAATTAGCATCGCCGATTTTTGCAATTCTGTCCTGCTCGGATGAGCGTGACCTTGCCCAGACATTGATAGTGCAATTGCCCTTGACACTGAAGCCAAGCGAGCAGTTTTTCATATTTCCGCCGCCGCCAAGCTCCACATATCCCGATTTATTGACAATAATCTCTTTATTTGTATCAATCCTGTTAAAGATGATATTTCCCACCGTAACCGTCCGGGAAATTTCGCCCATTGACACAAACGGCTCTTCAAAAAAGAAATAGCCTTCGTTTTTCAATGGCTCCGGAATCTGCGAGAAATCCGCAGTCAACGCCGCCTCATACGGCTTCATTGACTCAGGCGATTCCCACGCAAACGCCCTGACAAAGCCACCGTCAAAATCGGCTTCCAATCCGTTAAAGGTGACGTTATTTTCCGTCGCTTCCCGCACGTCAAAAAGCCGCCCGTAGCCGTCAAAGGCACCAAAAATAAGCGAAGGAATTTCTTCGCTTTTGAAGTTCAGTGTATATTTCCCATCGGCGTATTCGCCTGATTGGATTGTAACACCCTGTGCCGCCGCAGCTGCAGTGCACATCAGGGTGAGAAGTGGTAAATATAGTATTTTTTTCATAGTTTTTATTTTGTGAATTTGGGTTTGTCGTTCCGACAATTCACAATTCACAATTATGCTGACGCTGAATTGTTTGCATTTCAAATTTGGGTTTATCGGGGTGTTGTGTTTGAAATGTTGGTTGTAGGGGCGAACCGTGTTCGCCCGGGATAACCACCGATATTGGGTAAGCGGGCGAACGCGGTTCGCCCCTACACCTATCATTGTTTATTTGATGTAAATTTGCAAACATCATTAATTACGCATTACGCATTGCGAATTACGAATTGTTGGGATTCACCCCAATGCTAAACCCAAATTTAAATTTTAATCATTGATTCCAAATTGCCGGAACAACTTCCCTCTCTCACATAAACACAAAAACATCCCTGTTTACAGACCGCACACTCTCAATTCCAAGTCCTGCGATTGCCTCCTCGAACAAGCCCAGCACGTTTATCTCCGTACCGTAATGCCCTGCATCTATGATTGCAATTCCTTCATTGACGTTATTTATCGTCTCGTGATATTTCATATCACCTGTCACAACCGCCTGTGCACCCATCGCCTTCGCAAGCGGGATAACCTCACTGCAGCTGCCGCCTGCCACTGCGACGGTTTTTATTTTCATATCCACATCACCTGCTACTCTCACGCCGTTTACACCGAGCACTTCCTTTGTAAAGGCGGCAAGCTCCGCAAGGCTCATTTCCTTTTTCAGCTCGCCCACTCTGCCAAGTCCGCATTCGGGATCTGACGGATTTTCCTCTAAAACACGCACATTCTCAAGCCCGAAAAGCTGTGACAGCTCGTTATTTATACCGCCCCTTGCAACGTCCATATTGGTATGTGCCGCAATCAGCGAAATATCGTTTTTCATCAGATACTCAATCATTTTACCCGTATCACTACTTGTATCTATTCGTTTTACAGGTGAAAAGAAAACAGGATGATGCGAAAGAATTAAATCACAGCCGTTATCAATCGCCTCCTGCACTACCGTTGCATCGGTATCAAGAGTGATAAGAATTTTTCTGACCTCACGCTCCATATCACCGACCAGCAAGCCCACGTTATCCCACGAATAGGCAAGGCTAAACGGTGCAAAGGCATCAATTGCATTATATATGTCTTTTACTTTCATATTGGTCTCCTTTTGGGTTAAATTAATGTTTGTAGGGGCGATTCACGAATCGCCCGGGGCAACCACCAATATTGGGCGAACGGGCGGCCAATGACCGCCCCTACACCTATCATTCAAATTTGGTGGAACGCTAAACAATAATTTATCTTCCTTCTTGTTTCAAAAAGGATACCGCAAAGCGGTATCCTTTTTATGTCATTAATTGTAAACTACGATTAATCTTGCACTTCCTCTTAATGAGCATACGAGAATCTTTGAACAGTCTGTACCAAAGTTCTGTGCTGCCTTGAGGTCAAGATATGTCATTGCAGTTTCTGTATCTTCAACGTACGGTGAGAATTCCTTTCTGTTGCTTTCCATACGTACAATCTTTGTTGATGATGAGATTGTAATTTCCTCATAATCATCTGTATTGTAAAGTGTATTTGCAACGTTACCGTCCTCATCCACCTCGAAGCCACCCTGTGTTACGAGTAACTTGTTGCTGTCCTCCTGGATCTGGTATACATTATACATACAAGCTCTTGAATACGGAATTGTACCTAATGTTGAGCTTGTGTATGTTTCGTAGAAGGTCGATGACGAAGCCTTAGCCTTCGGGAAACGGTAGTTGAACAGCTCTGTCTGAACGCTGTCCTCATCCTCCGGAGCCTCTGTCCAGTTGTATGCTTCCTTATGTGTCTCGCCGTCCTCGTTCTCTACCTCTATTTCCTTACCGTCAAGCACCTCTGCAATATCAGCGAACTTGATGATGTCAATTCTGTCCTGAGCGTATCTGTTCTGGTCATATGCGAACTGGATTACGTCACCCACCTCAACATCATCAAACTCTGACTTGCTCTTTGTTGTCCAGGTCTTTATAGCACTTGATGTACCTGCATATACCGAGATTGCAAGCTTGTTCTCATCCTCGTCCTCGTCATATGTGAGTGTCGGTGCCTTTGCGATGATTGAGTAGTCAGTTGTCTTTGAAACGTCTGTGATTGAGCCGCTTGTTCCGTAAAGGATTACAAGGCCTGCAACCTTTGATGCGTTGATATCATATGCCTCAACAAAGTACTTCTCTGTTGATGTGAATGATGATGTTGACTTCTTCGCATACTCAGTCTTCTGTGTTCTGTCAGCCGGCACGTAGATGATTGTTGTTGATGAGTTGATTGAGAACTGTGTCTTATTGCTGATTGTGAACGATGATGATGTATAGTTATACTGTGCAAGGTCCTTACATCTTACAATCTTTGATGTGTCCTCATTTGTTGTGATAGCTGTTGTACCGTCCTCGTTATAATCATCTTCATCTGTTGTTACGGTTATAATCTCTGTAACCTCATTGCTTGCATTGATATCAAGTCTTACAATCTGAGCTGAGTTTGTAACCTTTGTTGATGATGAGCCGTAAACATTCTCCTTGTTGTCTGAGTTGAGAGCATCGTTATTGTTGTAGTAGATACCCTCTGCAATCTCGTCCTGTGCAAGGTCCTTGAGATATGAAACAGCCTCTGTTGCGCTCATTGTCTCGTCGTTTACCTTAACTCTGTCACGAATCTTGTAGTTTGCCGCACCTGTTGTAGCCTTTGACGGGATAAATGCAGCAAGGAACTGCTCTGAACCGTCATCTGAAGCGTATGTGTTTGTGATATACGCATACGGCTTTGACTTTTCCTCTGCGATTGTACCGTATACAACTGTGTTGTACTTATCTACATAGAATGTACCTGACTGGCTTGTCTCAATTGACTTACCGTCCTGGTTTGTGCTTACGTATAAATCAAGCATTTCGCCGATGTTATAATCTACGTTGTCGATTGTGATGATGTCCTCATCACGGTCGATTGCAGTGATAGTACCTGTTACGGTTGACTGCTTGACTACACAGGTGTAAAGCTCTTCGTCAAGGCTCTCGCCGTAGAGCACGATATCACCTGCTGAAACAGATGTTACCGGAATCTGTGAGCCGTTCTTTACGATTGTGTATGTATAGTTTGTTGAATACGGGTCAAGCACAAGACCGTTACCTGTGATAATCTTGTCCGAAATCTTATAATCTGTTGTTGTCGGAGTCTTGTATGCAACGATTGTGTTATAGTCGTTAATCTGAATATCGTTGATTGTACCGTCAGCTTCTCTGTCTGTTAAGGTGATGTCACCGTAGATAAAGAACTCGCTTTCCGGATCAAGCCACTCTGTAAGTGCCTCTTCAAGGTTCATTTCGTCGCTGTAATTTGTTGATAAGAGACCGTTCTCGTCAACTGTTGTCTTCTTGAGCACGATATCATCGTTAGCAGCAACCATCTTGCCGTTGTATCTTACTGTGATGTCGTCAAGGCTGAACTTTAATGAAGATGTCTTCTTTGCCTCGCTTGTCTCATAGTAATAGAGATATTCCTTCTTGAATGAATCAAGCTGGTCAAAGTTAATCTGATATTCTGTATTCTGATTGCTCTCATCGTCTATGAACATGAGCTTTCTTTCACCTGTTGTCTTGAGCTCCTGATAATAAACTGTGATAAGCTTTCCTAAGTACTTGCTGATGTCTGTTACTGACTTTGTATAGTCTGAGTAGTCAATAACAATCTCACCCTCGTTACGCTTGCCTAAGATGCTCATTTCGCCGAGATTAAGATCCATTGTATTGTCAGCTGTTACATAGTCCTCAACACCTACAACAATACCCTCAAACTTTACTACGTTAAGGTAGTCGTTAAGGAGAGTCTTGTCAGCCTCAACTATGTTACCTACGGCATTTGTCTCCATCATGCCTACCTCAAGTGCATTGTACATAACCTGTGCAATTGCACCTCTTGTAGCCGGTGCATCATATGCAAGACCTGAGACATCCTCTGTAAGCTTTAATGTAGCAGCCTGTGCACGGTAGCCCTCCGGGTAACCGCCTGCAAGCTCTGCATGAGTCTTATAGCCGAGCATACAAACAACCATCTTTAATGCCTGCTCATATGTAACGTTTGCATCCGGTGCAAAGGTACCGTCACCCATACCGTTGATGATACCCTGGTCATAAGCTGTCTTGATGTTAAACTTTGCCCAGTGGTCATTTACGTCTGAGAACTCTGTCGGCGGAGTCTTTAAATCGCCAAGACCTAATGTGTATGTAACGATCTTTGTGAACTCTGCTCTTGTGATGTTACCCTCCGGCTTAAAGGTTCCGTCCTGATAGCCGTTAATAACGTTAAGCTTTGAAAGAGTAGTGATTGCTTCGTAGTACTTTGTCTCGTTTGTAACGTCCATAAAAGCCGCCTGAGCAACACTGCTCATAAGTGTTGTCAATAACATAATGATTGACAGTGCTAATGAAATGTGTTTTTTCATATCTTTTATCCTTCCTTCCTTACATAGCATTACATTAGTTGATATAATTATAACACAATCTACCCTTTTAGTCAACCAAATTATTGATGATTTGTAAACATTTTAAGAAAATACGAAATTATTGATTGCAATAAATGAGTTTTCGTGGTACAATGAGTAATGAATTAAAGTTTATTGCAAGCGATAAACTTTAATTCAATTAACAATTCATAATTCACAATTCACAATTGAATGTGATTTTTCATCCATCGGATGAAAAATTCCAATAATTACGCATTACGCATTGCGAATTACGAATTGTAAATCAAGGGAGCAGATATATGAACCAAAATAATAACAAAACTCCGGCACCTCGCAGAAATCCGCTGATTTCCTTCCTTATTATGTCGGTGATTGCTACTATATTGCTTAATGTGGCAGTTTCTATGTTTTCATCGTCTACCAAGAAGGAAATTTCTTACAGCGAATTTCTCGAAATGGTCAGGACAGATAAGGTTGACGAGGTAATAATCCAGTCAGAGCAATACACTATCTATGAAAAGCCCGAGGAGACTGAGGAAACAAAGCAGATAGAGGAAAGAAACAACCTTATCGGCAAGGTCACGGGCATAAATATGGCACCGGTAATCGAGCAACAAAAGAAGGATTCACGTAAGGTCTACTACGCAGGATATATCCCTGATTCCAGACTTTATCCTATTTTGGACGAGCACGGTGTTAAATATTCCACACCTATCCACTATAATAATCCGCTTGTAAGTATTTTTATATCAACTCTTCTGCCGATGCTGTTGATGGTGGGCTTATTTATGCTTATCACACGCTCGCTCGGCAAGAAAATGGGCGGCGGCGGAATTATGGGCATCGGGCAATCGAATGCCAAGATGTATAATGTAGAAAAAGCTACCGGCGTAACCTTCGCGGACGTTGCAGGTCAGGAGGAGGCAAAGGAGTCCCTGAACGAAATCGTAGACTTCCTGCACCATCCTCAGAAATACACCGCAATCGGTGCAAAGCAGCCCAAGGGTGCGTTGCTTGTAGGCCCGCCGGGAACAGGCAAAACCCTGCTGGCAAAGGCAGTTGCAGGTGAGGCAAATGTTCCGTTCTTCTCACTCTCCGGCTCGGAGTTCGTGGAGATGTTCGTCGGAGTGGGTGCTTCACGTGTGCGAGATTTATTTAAGCAGGCAAATCAGAAGGCACCGTGTATTATCTTTATCGACGAGATTGATGCAATCGGTAAATCACGTGATGCTCAGCTCACCTCAAATGACGAGCGGGAGCAGACCTTAAACCAGCTCCTGGCTGAAATGGACGGCTTTGACACCACAAAGGGCATTGTAATCCTTGCGGCAACCAACCGTCCCGAAATTCTTGATAAGGCACTGCTCCGTCCGGGCCGCTTTGACAGACGTATCATCGTTGAAAAGCCGGACTTAAAGGGCAGAGAGGATATTTTAAAGGTACACATCAAGAACGTGAAAACCTCGCCCGATATCGACCTCCACGCAATGGCACTGGCAACAAGCGGTGCAGTGGGTGCAGACCTTGCGAATATGGTGAATGAGGCAGCATTAAGTGCAGTCCGCCACGGCAGAGGCATGGTATTGCAGGAGGATTTAATGGAGGCGGTTGAGGTAATCATCGCCGGTAAGGAAAAGAAGGACAGAATTTTATCTGAAAAGGAAAAGAGAATAGTAGCCTTCCACGAGGTAGGCCACGCACTTGCCTCGGCACTGCAGAAAAACACTCAGCCGGTACAGAAAATCACAATTGTACCGAGAACAATGGGAGCCTTGGGCTACACTCTTCAGATGCCCGAGGAGGAGGAACGCTATCTTATGACCAAGGACGAAATCCTTGAGCAGATAGTGGTGTTCTTAGCAGGTCGCTGTGCGGAGGAGATTGTATTTAACGTCTGCACAACAGGTGCATCAAACGACATCGAGCGCGCAACGCAGATGGCAAGAAGTATGATTACGATGTACGGAATGAGCGAGCGTTTCGGAATGGCAGGGCTTGAAAGCATTCAGAACCGTTATCTTGACGGCAGAAGCGTATCGAACTGCTCAGAGGAAACCAAGACGGAAATCGACCGTGAGATAGTGACACTGTTAAAAGACAGCCACCGCAAGGCAACCGAGCTGTTACAGGCGAACCGGGATGCACTTGACAGAATTTCAGAATTCCTCATAGACAAGGAAACCATCACAGGCACGGAGTTTATGGATATATTAAAGGAAGTGCAGGAAGTAAGAGAAAAAACGGAGCTTTAAAAAAAGCCCCGTTTTTTAATGCATAATTATCAGTATCGTTACAATGATGCGTCAGCAATAATTACGCATTACGCATTACGAATTACGAATTGAATTTATCTCCAGCCTCTGCTCATTTCATATTTTACGATTGTTTCCTTATTTACACGCTCATAATTGTTAAACTCCGCTTCGCACGCCTGCATTGACTTGCCCATCGGGATATACCACTGCTTCGAGCCGAAATAGAGACTGAACTCTCTGCTTTCAAAGCTGTAACCGTGCCTTGCATAGATTTCGTTAAGTATAAGTCTTACCTCTGATTGTGTTCTTGCTCTCAGAAAGTTCTCTGATATATAGCTGCTGTTACTCGGGAACAGGTATGCGTACGGATCATTTATATCCGTATACGGCATCCTCGGCATCTGCGGCATGGGTGTAACCGGTGGTGCAGTTACGGGAATATAGGGAACAGGCGTTGCCTGAACAACCACCTCTTCTCCTCTTGTCGGGAACGGATTGAAATCCCTGTCAGAGCCAATAAAAAGTATAATTGCTCCGACAAGTGCAATAATCAGTAAAACCAACAGCACAATAAGTGCAGTGTTTACGCCGTCATTCTCCTGTCTGTGCACAGGTGGTGCATATACAGGCTTGGGTGCAGGCGGCACCGGATTGGGCTTCGGCGGTACCGGGTTTGATGCACCGGCACTATTCACTCTCTCTCCGCAATTCGGGCAAAATACATCGTCATTAAAAATCTCTGTTCCGCACTTTTTGCACGCATTAAAGCTTTCTACCTGATTTGTATTTATTTCTCGTCCGCAAACAGGGCAATGCTCATCATTTTTACCAACAGCACAGCCGCAAGCGGGACATTTCTGTTCAGGCATAATTTTTTCAACTATTTTTCCGCCACAGCTCTGACAGAATTTATCAGCCTGTGAAGCATTTTTGCCGCAGCTGTCACATATATAGGTTTTCATATCCATAAACCTCCGATTTTATCATCTTGATGAAATCATTATACCATATTCCGACAAAAAAAGACAATATATTTTTCTTAAATTGCAATATGTTAAATGTAGAAATTTATTGGCTTATTTTATGCAGATTGCTTGAGGGATAAATTTGTGTTTGCCATTTTGACAAGCGCAAATAATTCTGAATTGCTGATTGAAATAACTGTTTACATTTTCAAAAATATATGTTATAATAATTATAATAATTTCACGAAAGGAAAACATACAATGAAAAAGGTTATGCTTGTATTCGGTACACGTCCTGAGGCAATCAAGATGTGTCCGTTGGTTAATGAACTTAAATCACGTCCTCCAATTGAGACTATCGTCTGCGTAACAGGTCAGCACCGCCAGATGCTTGACCAGGTTTTAGAGGCGTTTGACGTTACTCCCGATTACGATTTATCAATTATGAAGGATCGCCAGACCCTTTTTGACGTTACTACAAATATCTTAAACAGAATCAAGGAAGTGCTTGAATCGGTAAAGCCGGACGTGGTACTCGTTCACGGCGATACGTCAACCACCTTCGTGACTGCACTTGCGTGCTTCTATTTACAGATTCCCGTAGGTCACGTTGAGGCAGGCTTGAGAACATATAATATCTATTCACCCTATCCTGAGGAATTCAACCGCCAGGCAGTAGGTATAATTTCGCAGTATAACTTCGCTCCGACAGAGCTTTCAAAGGAAAACCTGCTCCGCGAGGGCAAGAATCCCGATTCAATCTATGTAACGGGTAACACTGCGATTGATGCACTAAAGACAACAGTGCGTGAGGACTACTCAAACGAGCATCTTGACTGGGCAAAGGACAGCCGCCTTATTATGATTACGGCACACCGCCGTGAGAACTTAGGCGAGCCGATGAAGCATATGTTCAGAGCAATCCGCCGCATTATTGACGAGCATCCGGACATCAAGGCGATTTACCCGATTCATATGAATCCGGCGGTAAGAGAAATTGCAAACGAAATCCTTGGCGACGAGGACAGAATCAGAATTATTGAGCCGCTTGAGGTGCTTGATTTCCATAACTTCCTCTCACGCAGCTATCTCATTTTAACGGACAGCGGCGGCATTCAGGAGGAGGCTCCGTCACTCGGCAAGCCGGTACTGGTTATGCGTGACACAACAGAGCGTCCGGAGGGAATCAAGGCAGGCACATTGAAGCTTGTCGGCACTGAGGAGGATACAATTTATAACACCTTCAAGCTCCTTTTGGAGGACAAGGCGGAATATGAGAAGATGAGCAAGGCGTCGAACCCGTACGGCGACGGACGCACAAGTGAGAGAATTGCCGATATTTTAGAGGGCAAAGAGGTAAATTATTAATGACAAATCAGGAATGGACAACCGTAATCCGTCCGAAAAGTAAGCTCCTTGAGCTAAAGCTCAGAGAGGTATGGCAATACCGCGACCTGATTGTGATGTTTTTGAAGCGTAATTTCAACTCTGCATACAAGCAGACAATTTTAGGACCCTTGTGGTTTCTGATTACGCCCTTGATGTCATCGTCGATGTATACGGTTATATTCGGGCAGATTGCGAAAATTTCGACCGACGGAGTTCCGCAGTTCCTGTTCTATCTTGCAGGCAACACCGCCTGGGGCTATTTCTCCTCGTGTCTGACGACGACCTCGCACACGTTCACGTCAAATGCGGGGCTGTTCGGCAAGGTGTATTTCCCAAGGCTTGTTTCGCCCTTGACAACGGTTATATATGCACTGCTTTCGTTCTTCATACAGGTAGTGCTGATGCTGGTATTTATGGGGATTTTTGCCATAAGAGGCGAGGCGGTTGCTCCTAATATGCACCTGCTTTTAATGCCTTTAATGGTGGTGCAGATGGCATTGATGGGAATGGGCTTCGGAATAATAATCTCATCGGTAACAACGAAATACAGGGATTTATCAATATTGGTCAGCTTCGGAGTATCGCTGTGGATGTACGCAACACCGGTGGTATACCCGGTATCGCAGATACCGCAGGAAATGCAGCATATATTTATGCTTAATCCCATGGCACCGATAGTAAACAATTTCCGCTACGCCTTTTTAGGCTGCGGCAGCTTTGACTACTATTACTGGGGCATCAGTGCCGTTGTGACGGTAGTGGTGCTGCTGGTGGGAATTGTGATATTCAATAAGGTTGAAAAGACGTTTATGGACACTGTGTAAATTACAGTTTATCGCTTTGCGATAGCAGGGGGGGCTGCCTTGCTCTCAAACGCCGATGCAGTCCGCCCCCATGCACCCCCCACTCGCCTCGGCTTACATCGGTTTACTAATATAATTAACTATAGAGGCGTCGTAGCCAATTGGTGAAGG
>JAZQHZ010000038.1:0-5298 GCA_045540855.1 Clostridia bacterium | reverse complement strand
TTATTTATTTAATTCGTAAGATTCAAGCATCAATCCGCTATTGGTTAAGCAGCTCCTACCTATTTAAGTTTCATTTCAAATATCTCACTGTATTCCCCTATTATTCCAAGCAAGCGCTCCTTATCACTCAAGCTTGCACACAGCGAATATCCGCATTTTACTCCCAACTCCTGCGGAGTTGGGATAAGCTTGCATTCTATTCCCTCTTCACTTGCTTTCCAATGTGCCTTTGTTGCCGCAGTTGCGGTCTTAAAGGTTATGATTATTTTCAACCTATTAACAGCTCCTCAAGTATTTTTGCCACCTCGTCAATTTCTTCCTTTGTGTTAAAATACCCGAACGAAAAACGTATTGTACCTGTTTTGACTGTTCCCAATGCTTCGTGTGCCGCAGGTGCACAATGCAGACCGTACCTTATCGCAATCCCTCTCTCCTCAAGCCTTGCAGCAAGCACTCCGTCATCCGAGAACCTCGCCACCACTGATACTACGCCTACTCTGTTTAATATATCATTTCTGCCTATAAGCTTTAATGGTAAATCCTTTATTTTTTCAAGAAAATATCCCGTCAGCTCCAGCTCGTGGGCATATATTTTATCAATCCCTTCATTCATTATAAAATCAAGTGAATGCCTGAGCCCTGCAATTCCGGGAATATTGAGCGTCCCTGCTTCAAAACGGTCGGGCAGCTCTGACGGCATTTCATATAAATCCGAATAGCTACCCGTTCCGCCTGCTACTGTCGGTGTTAGTTCTTCCGACAGTTTTTTTGAAATCACAAAGCCACCTGTGCCCTGCGGGCCCATAAGCCCCTTATGCCCCGAAAAAATCAAAAAATCTATATTTATTTTCCTGACAGAAATATCAATTATACCCGCAGTCTGTGCTGAATCCACCGCAAAAAACACACCTCGTCTTTTGCAGATTTCCCCAACCTCTTCAACCGGCATCAGTGTTCCGCACACATTTGATGCGTGAGTCAGAAGCACAAGCCTTGTGTTATCACATATTGCATTTTCTATATCCTCTGCTCTGATATTCCCTTCCTCATCTGCCTTTATCGCCGTATAGTCTATACCGAGCAATTTCAGCGGACGCATTATGGCGTGATGCTCCATTGAGCTTACAATAACGTGGTCACCCTTTTTAAGCAAGCCTCTTAAAAGCATATTTGCCGATGCCGTTGCACCCGAGGTGAATATCACATTTTCAGCCTCAGCATCAAACAAACCTGCTATTTTCATACGGGTATCAAGCACCATATGCTCTGTACCCATTTCACCGCCGCCACGATTTATATTGGTTGCTCCGTTTTCTATAAAATCACCCACCGCATTTCCCAGCCCGGGAGCCTTAGGAAAGGTGGTTGCCGCATTATCCAGATATATTTTCATAGCTCGTTTCTTCCTTTTTCTTTATACGGTTAGTATATCACACTGCTACTAAAAATACAAGCTAATGTTGTAAAAGAACGTCATTTCTCAAAAATAACTGTTGCTTTTTGACATATTGTATGATATAATTTATACATATACTATTTACAGGAGGATTAAGATGAGTAACGAACACAGTTCAGAGCATACAGAGCACTCACACAGCTCGCATCATCACAGTGGCTCACATCATCACAGCTCGCATCATCACAGCAGTTCACATCATTCCAGCTATTCTCAGCCATACGGCTACGGAAGCTCATCATCACGCTCCCGCCGCTGGAAAAAGCAGAATAAAAATGCTGTTAATTACTCACGAAAAAAGAAGGGCTCTTTAAACAAGAGTAATAAGATAAAATTAATTATAGCTATTATAATCTGCGTACTTATTCTCCTTGCTATTGCAGGGTATGAAATATATAATGCATATATCGTGCCAAACTACGTAAGCCCTGTGCTTGAAGAGGTTGTAGGTGTAATGCAGGATGAGAAGTATACGTCGGGAATCACAAAGGAAATTCAGAGACTTTATGATATCGGGCAGATTTCAGGTCCGGAAATCGAGCAATATCTTGAAAATCATTCCGAAACACAAGCATCTGAAGATAACAGCACTACGGAGCAGAAAGCTTCACAAAGTAACAACACCGCTCCGCAGACCAATTCCACAGATTCCAACACACTCGGAATAAACTCTGTTAAAGTAAAGGATAATACAGCACAGCCTTCAGTGCATTATTATAGCTCGCAGAAGAAAAAGCTCACACCTGACAACACAGTTTCAATGAAGGAGCTGCAAAATATGTCATCAGACGAGCTTTATGCAAAAGCAAAGAGCATTATGAGTGCCGAGGATTTTTCAGCAGCTATGAGCCTTCGTTCAAAGATAAGCGTGTCAAAGGTGAAGGAGCTCAGAAACAACTCAGATGCACTTATGCAGTATATCCAGAGCACGCTTACGGCAGATGAGTATTCAAATATGCTCTATATTTACGCAAAATATTCAAATCATTTAACTAACTAAACAAAAAAACCTCAAAGCTTTTCATTCCCGAAAAGCTTTGATTTATGAGTAAAAGGAGAAAAATATAATGAAGAAAATATTCACCAACCCGTTTTATGTAATTCTTTTTGCAGTAATCTGCAACGTCCTCTGGGGCAGTGCAACACCTGCAATCAAGCTCGGCTATGAGCTTTTTAACATCCATAACGACCTGTTCACAACCATACTTTTTGCAGGCGTGAGATTCACCATTTCAGGACTTCTCGTTCTTGGTTACAGTACTGCAAAGAACAAAAAAATCCCTACAATTAAAAAGGGCTCACTTGGCGGAGTACTTCTCGTTGCACTTGTTTACACCGTTTTCCAGTATACCTTCTTCTACATAGGTCTTGCAAACGTTGTAAGTGCATCAAACGGTACAATCGTGAACTCAACATCAACCTTTATGGCGGTTATTATTGCACACTTTGCCTACAAGGATGATAAGATTAACTTACAGAAGATTTTAGGTACAATCATCGGCTTCATCGGTGTTCTTATTGTAACAGCATCAAGCGAGGTCGGCGGCTTCTCATTCCTTGGCGAGGGCTTTGTAATGCTTGCGGCTCTGTGCTTTGTATTGGGCTCGGTGCTTATCAAGAAGTTTGCATCAGACGTTGAGCCGGCGGCAATGACGGGCTATAACCTTGCAATCGGCGGCGCAGTGCTTATTGCAATCGGACTTATCGGCGGCGGTCACTTCACTGTTGTTACAGGTAAGGGAATTGCAGTGCTTGCATACCTTGCATTATTAAGTGCAGCTGCATATACGCTCTGGTCAGCACTTGTTTCATATAACCCGGTTGGTAAGGTAAGTATTTTCGGATTTATCATCCCGGTTTCAGGCTCGATTTTAAGTGCTATCGTATTCGGCGATGATATATGGAGACTTGAATACCTGTTGGCTTTAGTTCTTGTAAGTGCGGGAATTATTATTGTAAATAAGAAGAAAATAAAATGAGAAAAAAAGAACGTGTGGAGCTACTTCTTGAGCTTATGGACAAGGCTTATCCGGAAGTGAAATGCTCGCTTGATTATTCAAATCCGCTTGAAATGCTCATTGCTACACAGCTCAGTGCCCAGTGTACGGATGCACGTGTAAACATCGTTACAAAGGAGCTTTTCAAGCGATATAAAACAGTCCACGATTATGCCAATGCTGATATTCTTGAATTGCAGGAATATATCCGCTCGGCAGGCTTTTATAAGAACAAATCGAAAAATATTATAGAATGCTGCAAGCGACTTATTGACGTATACGGCGGTGAGGTTCCCGATACTATGGAGGACTTGACCTCTCTTGCCGGAACAGGCAGAAAGACTGCAAATCTTGTGCTTGGCGACATATTCGGCAAGCCGGCAGTGGTAGTTGATACGCACTGTATCCGTCTTGCAAACAGAATTGGTCTTGTCACTGACACTGACCCCGTAAAAATCGAAATGGAATTAAGAAAAATAATTCCCGAAAATCATCAGCTTCGCCTTTGCCATCAGTTCGTATACCACGGCAGAGCGTGCTGTACGGCAAGAAAGCCGGACTGTGAAAATTGCCCGATAAAGCCTGCGTGCAAGCAGGTCGGCATCAAGAAAGGAAAAACACAATGAGTATATTAACCTGTGAACACATAACCCACGGCTTTGGCGGCAGACAGATTTTAGAGGATGCCTCATTCTCACTTTTAAAGGGTGAGCATATCGGTCTTGTCGGTGCAAACGGCGAGGGCAAGTCCACATTTTTAAATATCATAACCGGCGGAATAACTCCCGATGAGGGAAAGGTTGAATGGTGCCGCCATATAACCACCGGCTACCTTGATCAGTTCTCTACCCTCACAAAGGGCAAGACTATCCGCGAGGTACTGCGTGAGGCATTTTCATATTATACTGATCTTGAAAACGAAATGCTTGGTCTTTACGATAAGATGGGCGATTGCAGTGAGGATGAAATGAATGCAATGCTTGAGGAGGTCGGCGAAATTCAGGAAATCCTTGAATCAGGCGGTTACTACACTATTGATTCAAAAATCACGGAATATGCCAACGGCTTAGGCTTGGGTGAAATTGGTTTAGAGCGTGACGTAAGCGAGCTTTCGGGCGGTCAGAGAGCGAAGGTGCTTTTAACCAAGATGCTCCTTGAAAATCCGATGATTTTAATTCTTGACGAGCCTACCAACTTCCTTGACGAAAACCACATCAACTGGCTCACAACATTTTTGCAGAATTATGAGAATGCCTTTATTCTCGTATCACACGATGTGCCGTTTTTAAATAACGTTATAAATGTTGTTTATCATTTAGAAAATGCAACCTTAACACGCTATAAAGGCGATTACAACGACTTTGAGAGAATGTATGCCTTAAAGCGTCAGCAGCTTGAGCAGGCATATAACAAGCAGCAGAAGGAAATTGCCGATTTGCAGGACTTTGTTGCAAGAAACAAGGCTCGTGCAGCAACCGCAACGCTTGCACGTTCACGTCAGAAGCAGCTTGACAAGATGGATATAATTGAGCTTGCCCATGACAAGCCCAAGCCCTCCTTCTCATTCACCACAGACCGTACTCCGGGAAGAGTGGTAATTGAAGCGAAAAATCTTGTTTTAGGCTATAACGAGCCGTTGACACGCAAGGTTGATTTCATAGTTGAGCGTAATCAGAAGATTGCAATCAAAGGCGTAAACGGACTTGGTAAATCAACACTTTTAAAGACACTTTTAGGAATAATCCCGCCGTTTGAAGGCGAGGTCACACACGACCAGTTTGTAAGCCCGGGATATTTCGAGCAGGAGGAGGAAGCCGGCTCAGACACTGCACTTGAAAACGTGTG
>JAZQHZ010000037.1:0-3299 GCA_045540855.1 Clostridia bacterium | reverse complement strand
ATTTACTTAATGTAATTCGGGACTCACTGCGTCCCGAATTAACTTTTCGTCACATCATTCATAAATACTCTCATACTATCTCTCCACCTCTCTGTTCCTTTTTCCATCCTCGTCAGGCTCACTCATATCAACACCCTCATGCTCACGCTTATCCATATTCAATAATGCATCAAGTGCCGCAAGTCGTTGTGTTTTCTCTGCAAGCTCCGCTTCCTGCGGAAACTCTTTTATACTTTCGACTTTTGCATTCTCAAACTGTTTTTGTAATTCATCCAAATCCACCCGATAACCCTCAAGCCGTTTTTCCATGCCGTCAAGTGCATTGTCTATTCTCTGTATATTACCAAATACATCAATTCCAAGCTCCACAGGATGACGTAGCTGATTTCTTAGTGCCAATACATGAGTTTTCCTTACAGTATCAATGGATAATTCCATTGTAAAACCTCTGTAATCACCAATAGTAACAGCTTCGGGTGCTGTCATTGCCTTGCATCGTTCTATAAGTGCCTGACCTGCAAGCTCTTTTTCGTGATATGTTACACCCTCAATAGTCATAGGATAGAATTTTCCTTCCTCTTTTGGATATGCCTTTAAATGGTCAATATCACTTTCCATTCCGGCAATGCGTGTTTTGGTGTCCTGT
Source organism: Clostridia bacterium (assembly GCA_045540855.1). Lineage (GTDB taxonomy): Bacteria > Bacillota > Clostridia > UBA1381 > UBA1381 > UMGS1958. The sequence goes on along the minus strand of JAZQHZ010000037.1, from coordinate 2,653 downwards.
ATCTTCATTGGATAATACTTTATCACCTTATCCTCAAGCTCGTATTTCTGTGACATAAAGTTGGATTTTATAACCTTTAACTTTGCAACCTGAGTATCCAAATCCATCTTTTCCTTTATATGAGGATTGCCCGTTGCAAGTGCTTTTATTTCAGCATACGATAATGCCGTTTCATCAATATCCTCTGCACTTCTCACAGGTGATTTACTCGTCATTATCTGCGATATAAATTTCTGCTTATTCTCTACCAACTGCCACATATAACTGTCAAAGGTGTCTTTAGTAACGTACCTAAAAATATCAACCTTTTCATTCGTGTTGCCCTGACGAATAATTCTTCCGCTGCGTTGCTCCAGATCCGCCGGACGCCAGGGGCAGTCAATATCATGCAATGCTATTAGCCTTGTCTGTACATTAGTTCCTGCACCCATTTTCTGTGTAGAACCTAAAAGTATTCTCACATCACCCTTACGAACTTTTGAGAATAATTCTTTCTTTTTTACCTCACTGTCCGCATCGTGAATAAATGCAATATCACTTTCAGGTACACCTTTCTGTAATAGCTTGTTCCGTATATCTGTATAAACACTGAATGTATCATCACCTTTAGGAGTTGATAAATCACAGAATACGAGCTGAGCACTCTTTTTATCTGCCGTTTTCTCCCATATATCATATACGTTATTTGCACAGGCTGAAACCTTTGAATTTTCATCATCAGGTAACAGCGGATTTATGAGCCTTTGGTCAAGTGCAAGTTTTCTACCGTCATTTGTTATTTTAAGCATATTATCAACAGCCGGGTCGACCGTTCTGTTTCTGACTTTATCAGCTCTGTCTGACAATTCTTTTACCATGTCTTTTTGTATATCCGTAGGCTCTACCGCTACGTTGTGATATTGTGCTTCGGGTACAGGAAGTTTTAACATATCCGCCGTTTGGATATCTGCTACTTCTTTAAACATAGTCATAAGCTCCGGCAGATTAAAGAACTTTGCAAACCTTGTCTTGGCTCTGTAACCGCTGCCTTCCGGTGCAAGCTCAATTGCCGTAACCGTTTCACCAAATGTTGATGCCCACGCATCGAAGTGCTGCAAATCGTTTCTTACAAGAGTGTCATATTGTAAATACCTTTGCATTGTGTACATTTCAACCATTGAATTGGATATTGGAGTACCCGTTGCAAGTATTGTTCCTTTACCGCCTGTCAGCTCATCAAGGTATCTGCACTTCATAAACAGGTCACTTGACTTCTGTGCTTCTGTCTGAGCTATACCGCCTACATTACGCATTTTGGTGTACAGGAACAAATTCTTGTAATAATGCGCCTCATCTACAAAAAGCCTGTCAACACCCAATTCCTCGAAGGTGACAACATCATCTTTTCTGCTTGTATCATTGAGCTTACTTATCTTTGCTTCAATACTGCGTCTGGTCTTTTCCATCTGCTTTATGGTGAAATTCTCAGCCTTATCACGCTTTGCTTCTCTTATTCCGTCCAGGATTTCATCAAGCTGCATTTGCAGGATTGCTTTTTGTCTTTCCTCTGACATCGGTATTTTCTCAAACTGACTATGACCGATTATGACTGCATCATAATCACCCGTTGCAATACGTCCGCAGAATTTCTTTCTGTTTTTCGTCTCAAAATCCTTTTTTGTTGCAACAAGTATATTTGCCGCAGGGTAGAGCTGCAAAAACTCACTTGCCCATTGTTCCGTTAAATGGTTAGGTACGACAAAAAGGGACTTATTACAAAGTCCCAAGCGTTTCATTTCCATTGCAGCCGATACCATAGTCCACGTCTTTCCGGCACCCACTACATGACCGAGTAAAGAGTTACCACCGTACATTACTCTTGCAACCGCATTCTTCTGATGTGCACGAAGCTGTATTTCGGGATTCATTCCCGAAAATCGTATATGACTTCCGTCATACTCACGAGGTCGCACGGAATTGAATTTTTCATTGTAAAGCCTCGTCAGTGCTTCACGTCTGTCAGGATCTTTCCAAATCCAATTGTCAAACTCATTTTTTATTAAATCCTGTTTCTGCTGTGCAATAGTGGTTTCCTTTTGATTAAGCACCGCAACACGATTTCCTTTTTCGTTTTCTACATAATCAAAGATACGCACATCTTTTAAATTGAGAGATTCTTCGATGATTTTGTATGCATTTATACGTTTAGTTCCGTATGTATTATTAGCCTTTACATTCGCCTTGTCGTAGTTTTTGCCGACTACATTCCAAGTACCTGTCAGCTTTGAATACTGCACATCAATATTCCGACTTGCCCAATATGACGGACTCAGCAGTTCAAATGTAAACTCCTTTATATATTCCGGCGGAATCCATGTGGCACCTAAGCGTATTGTAATTTCACTCGCAGTCAAGTCCTTGGGTTGTACCTTTGTTAATGCTTCAACATTTACCGCATAATCCTCCGGGTACAGCTCAGCACTACGTTTTGCCCATGCCAGCTTCTCACGAACATTGCCTGACAGATATTCATCGGCATTAAGGTACTTGTCCTGTGTATGAATGTTTTCATCATAGTTCGGATTTAAGAAAATTACACCCTTTAAATCGTTATATAGTTCCTGTTCGGATTTACCTGTGAGCTCTGACATATATTCCATATCAATGCGAGCCT
>JAZQHZ010000036.1:0-2809 GCA_045540855.1 Clostridia bacterium | reverse complement strand
TTCCCCTTGAGGGGAAGGTGGCACGAAGTGCCGGATGAGGTGGAAAATCCGACGGATGCTTCGCATCCTACACCTCACCACCGCCTGCGGCGGAGCCTCTCCTCAAGGAGAAGCCTAATATATAAACAATAATTTACATAATTAAGGAGAAAGCCAATGAACATAAAGGATATATTAGGTAAAAAAATGCTGTTTTTCGACGGTGCTATGGGCACTATGCTTCAGAAAAACGGTATGAAAAGCGGTGACGTGCCTGAGCTTCTTAATCTCAGCCGCCCTGAGCTGATTACCTCTATTCATAAGGAATACTTAGCCGCAGGTGCGGATATTATAACAACGAACACCTTCGGTGCAAATCCGCTTAAATTTGAGGGCAGCCCTGACGAGCTTGATGAGGTGATTGCAGCCGCAATCCGCCTTGCACGCAGTGCCTGTGATGAGTTTTCAACTCCCGATAAGCCGAGATTTGTCGCTTTCGATATAGGTCCTACCGGAAAATTAATGGAGCCGATGGGTGATTTAAGCTTTGACTACTGTTATAGTCAGTACTCAAAAATTGCTTCAACAGCACAAAAATGCGGTGCGGATTTGGTTATTATCGAAACAATGTCGGATACGCTTGAGGCAAAGGCGGCAGTGCTTGCCGTAAAGGAAAATACGTCGCTTCCGGTGTTTCTCACGATGACCTTTGACGAAAATCAAAAAACCCTTACAGGTGCAGATGTTGACGTAATGTCTGCAATGTTTGAGGGACTTCGTGTGGATTGCTTAGGTATCAACTGCGGACTCGGTCCCGAGCAGATATATCCTATGATGGAACGCCTTGCACAGCTTTCATCAATCCCTGTAATGGCACAGCCAAACGCCGGCTTGCCGCAGATTGTTGACGGAAAAACGGTGTTCAATGTACACCCGGAGGATTTTGCAATTTCGTGTAAGAAAATAGCTGACTTAGGAGTCAGTGTTCTTGGCGGCTGCTGCGGCACAAATCCCGATTATATTCGTGCACTTGTCGAAAAATGTAGCTTGACTACTCCGATAGTCACAGAGAAAAACCACACAGTTGTTACCTCGTATTCAAAGGCGGTATATTTCGGAAACGGTCCGCTTATCGTCGGCGAGAGAATCAACCCGACGGGAAAGAAAAAGTTCCAGCAGGCGCTGAGGGATAATAATATTGACTACATATTAAATGAAGCATTTGCTCAGGCAGATGCCGGTGCACATATCCTTGACGTAAACGTAGGCTTGCCGGAGATTGACGAATGTGCAGTGATGGGCGAAACAGTAAAGGCACTTTCGGCCGCACTGAATCTGCCGCTTCAGATTGATTCGTCAGACCCTGTAACACTTGAAAACACACTCCGCCATTACAACGGTAAGGCGATGATAAATTCCGTAAACGGCAAAAAAGAGGTTATGGAAGCCATTTTCCCGATTGTCGAAAAATACGGCGGCGTAGTTGTGGGACTTTGTCTTGACGAGGACGGCATTCCGTCAGAAGCCGAAGCACGATTTGAAATTGCGAAAAAAATTGCAAAAAAAGCTGCTGACTACTCCATTAGTCACAAGGATTTAATGATGGATGCACTTACGCTCACCATCTCGGCACAGCAAAAGGAAAGTGCACAGACAATCAAGGCTCTTAAAATGATTAAAAATGAGCTTGGAATCCACACGTGTCTTGGAGTTTCAAATATTTCGTTCGGTTTACCGAGGCGTGAAATCATAAATTCAACCTTCTTTGCACTTGCACTGAATAACGGGCTTGATGCCTGCATTATAAATCCGTGCAATGATGCAATGATAAACACCTACCGTGCATACCGTGCATTGACGGGCTTTGACGAAAACTGCTCAGAATACGTTTCGCACTATGCCGGCACAAAGGCAGAGACAACCGTAACCTCAACCAAGGCGGCAATTGAGGAAAGTAAATCGGGCGAGCTTTACGATATAATAGTAAAGGGCCTGCGTGACAATTCATACGCCGCAACGGTGAAGCTGCTCGAAACAACGAAGCCGATGGACATAATAAATAACGAGCTTATCAAGGCACTTGATTACGTGGGAAAGCAGTTTGAAAAGGGAATTATGTTTTTACCGCAGCTGATGATGAGTGCAGAAACGGTGAAAAACTCATTTGATGCGATAAAGAAGCATATAACGGACTCCGGCTCAGCCCAGGAAAGCAGAGGAAAAATCGTATTTGCAACGGTCAAGGGCGATATCCATGACATCGGCAAAAACATTGTAAAGGTATTGCTCGAAAACTACGGCTACGAGGTAATAGACCTCGGCAAGGACGTAGCACCGGAGATAATTGTCGAAGCACTTAAAAGAGAAAAAGCACCCTTATGCGGCTTATCTGCATTAATGACTACCACAGTAGTCAGTATGGAGGAAACGATAAAATTAATCCGTGCGGAGGGGCTTGACGTAAAGGTAATGGTAGGCGGAGCGGTACTCACGCAGGAATACGCCGATATGATAGGAGCGGATTCATACAGCAAGGATGCACTTGAATGTGTAAATTATGTAAATAAGTTTTTTGGATATTAAATTTGAACGGCTGTTTTTAAACAGCCGTTTTATTTGTTCAGATTTGGGTTTGTCGGGATGATGTTAATGCAGTGCATCGGGACTTTGTCCCCTGCTCATGCAGTGCTTATTGTTATGCAGTTGGTACCCCTACTTACTTTTCTACCTGCAGCAGTAGAAAAGTAAGCAAAAGAATGCCGTTTAAGGGGAAAACATTTTAAAAGATGTTTTCCCCTTAAAAATCCCCTTTCGCTTTGCCCAGCCGTTG
>JAZQHZ010000035.1:0-7373 GCA_045540855.1 Clostridia bacterium | reverse complement strand
GGTTCCATCTCGCTTGGAGGGTGCACTCTTTTGAGCGAGCGTCAGCAAGGGAGATTTTCAAGAGGGAATTTCCCTCTTGAACGGTATTCTTTTTCGTTCTTTTTCTGTTACTGCAGACAGAAAAAGAACCGGGGATATACGACGCAAGCAATTAAAACTGAACGTCTTGGGGCAGAGCCCGTTTGAATCGTTTGGGCGAGTGCAACCATCCCAACAAACCCAAATTCAAATAAAAAATAACCATCTTATCATAACCACTTTTTTGCATAAATATGCAAATATAATATTGACTTTTACCAAAAAATGTGATACAATGTCAAATGTATAATTTTTTATAAAGGAGAATGGTAAAATGGATATTTTGGCATTTGCATTATACTTCATAGCAATGATTGCTGTTGGTATTGTATTTTTCTTTAAGTCCAAGGAGGTTACTGAAAAGGATTACTTCCTCGGCGGACGAGCAATGGGTCCGTGGGTAACGGCAATGAGTGCACAGGCATCAGATATGAGTGCGTGGCTTCTTATGGGACTTCCGGGCAGTATTCTGGCGTTTGGCTTCGGTCAGGCGTGGATTGGTATCGGTCTTGCAATCGGTACGGCGGCAAACTGGATTTTAGTTGCAAAGAGACTCCGTAAGTTCTCAAAGGCTTCGGGCGATGCAATCACACTTCCGCAGTATCTTTCAAACCGTTTCGCATCAAAGAGCCACGTTGTAAGTATCATCTGTGCAATCGTGTTCCTTGTATGCTTCACAATCTACGTTGCATCAGCATTCGTGGCAGGTTCAGACGTGTTCACAACCCTTGTTCCGAATCTTCAGCCGGAGCACGCAATGATTATATTTGCACTTATCGTTGTGGTTTACACCTTCCTTGGCGGATTCAACGCAGTTTGCTGGACAGACTTCTTCCAGGGACTTCTTATGATAGCGGCACTTCTTATCGTTCCGATAGTTGTAGGCTTCACAAGAGAGCTTGATCCGGCGGCACTTGCAACAGTGTATACAGGCCCTGAGGGTGAGCAGTTCGCATTCGTTGCAAACTTCTTCAACGCAAGCTGGAAGGATATCGTTTCAGGACTCGGTTGGGGACTCGGATACTTTGGTATGCCGCATATTATCGTAAGATTTATGGCTATTGAAAAGCCGTCAATGGTTAAGAAATCAGCAACAGTTGCCATTATCTGGGTTGTACTTTCACTCGCAGCAACTATTGTAATTGCATACTTAGGCAGAATGTTCGTATATTCAGACGGTGTTGATTTAAGTGCAAAGCTTCTTGCAGAAGGTAAGCAGTCGCTCATTTTCGTAGAGCTTGCACGTGACGTATTCCCCGGCTTTATTGCAGGTCTTTTACTTGCGGCTATTATTGCGGCTTCAATGTCAACAGCTGACTCGCAGCTCCTCGTTGCAGCATCATCATTCGCAAGCGACCTTTATAAGCCGATTATCAGAAAGAATGCATCAAACAAGGAGATGCTCTGGGTAAGCCGTGCAATTGTTCTTGTAATCGCAGTTGTTGCATACTTCATCGCAAGCAGTAAGGGTGAGGCGGCACAGGCAATTATGGATCTCGTTTCAAATGCGTGGGGAATCTTCGGTGCGGCATTCGGTCCGGCAGTTCTTCTCTCACTTTTCTGGAAGAGATTTACATATAAGGGTGCGGTTGCGGGTATCATAGCAGGTGCAGTTGTGGATATGCTTTGGTTATGGCTCCCGGTTGCATCCGGTGCTACACTCACTGCAGTAACAGGAATTTATGAGATTATTCCGGGCTTCATTATCGGTGCAATTGCGGCAGTAGTGGTAACACTTATCGACAAGGCTCCGTCAGCAGAGGTTGAAGCAATCTTTGCAAGAGCAACTGATAACAGTATTGATGACTAATTTAAAAGAGAAAATGGCAATTGATTAATTGCCATTTTCGTTTTTATCGGAGGAAAAAATGAAGCTGTACTTTGCGCCGCTCGAGGGGATTACAACGGCGACCTACCGTAACACGCACAATCAGATGTTTGAGGGCGTGGATGCATATTATGCACCGTTCGTAAATCCGAGTGAGCAGGAGAAAATAAGTAAAAAAGGGATGCGAGACATTCTTCCCGAACGCAATGAAGGGATAAATCTCAAAATACAGATTTTAACCAATAATGCGGCATCATTCATGCGTTTTATTGAGAAGGTAAAGCCGCTGGGCTATGATGAAATAAATATCAATCTCGGCTGTCCTGCCTCGACGGTGGTAAGGAAGGGAAGAGGCTCGGGATTTTTACAGTATCCTCAGCTGATTGACGAATTTCTGTATGAGATTTTTGAAAAGTCGGATATAAAAATATCGCTTAAAACAAGAATCGGATATTCGTCACCGGACGAAATGGAAGAGCTGCTGAGGATTTATAATAAATACAAGGCATCGCTTTTGATTGTGCATCCGAGAACACGTGAGGATTTTTACAAGGGTGAGCCGGATATGGACACTTTCGCAAGGGTGTATGCCGATTCTGAGAACCCGTTGTGCTATAACGGAAATGTGTACACTGTGGAGGATTATAAGCGTATAGAAGCGGATTTTGGCTCGCTTGACAGTGTGATGCTTGGCAGAGGAGCAATTGCAAATCCGGCACTTTTCCGCGAAATCAGAGGCGGAAACAGAATAACTACGGAAGAGATAGTGGAATTTTCAAAAAAGCTGTGTGAAAACTATAATGCAATACTTGATTCCGACACCTTTACCCTGCATAAGCTCAAGGAAGTGTGGGTATATATGATTGAGAATTATCCGCAGGAAAAGAAAATTGCGAAGGCGATAAAAAAATCGAATAAGCTGACAGATTTTATGTCAGTACTAAATTGTCTTCCTGAAATAGGCCGCCCGTAAGGGCGGCTTTTGTTCAAAAATTATATACAGAGCTCAGTTTTTGAAGGATTTATGGGATTTTTGTCAAATAATAAAAAAATGAAAAAAATGCTTGACAATCCGGGGAAGTTGTGGTAGAATATTATCTGTTGGTGAGCGAAAGCTTCAAAATCGGGATGTGGCTCAGTTTGGTAGAGTACTACGTTCGGGACGTAGGGGCCGCAGGTTCGAATCCTGTCATCCCGACTTAAAAAGCACTTCGTAAGAAGTGCTTTTTTTCAACTTAATCAGGTTGAAAAATACGGAGAAGTATCGAAGCGGTCATAACGGGGCGCACTCGAAAGGGTGTACACTAAAGAGAACCTCCAAAGGCTTGAACCCTTGAAATTACTGGGTTTGTGAGAATAAGCCGCTCACATTAAATTTGAAGTTTTGCCGTAAAATTTGCCCTAATTGCAGGTTTTAGACAAAGAGCTTGAAAAAAACTGAATACGGAGAAGTATCGAAGCGGTCATAACGGGGCGCACTCGAAATGCGTTTGCCTTAACGGGCACGTGGGTTCGAATCCCACCTTCTCCGCTTTATCGGGATGTGGCTCAGTTTGGTAGAGTACTACGTTCGGGACGTAGGGGCCGCAGGTTCGAATCCTGTCATCCCGACTTCGGCAAGCATTATGCTTGCCGTTTTTTTGTTGACTTTTTATGATAAATAATATAAAATAACAATATAACTATTGTGGAGAACAGGCTATGAATGAAGAGATTAAAAGCTATATTGACAAATATCCTGACGGGATAAAAAATATGTTCTGCCGGATAAGAGAAATACTTTTTGATTGCTGTGAGGCTGAAGAAAAATTATGGGCAAAGCTGCCGAGCTACTATGTCGGCGAGAAATTTGTCAGACTGATTCCGTTTAAGGATCATATCAATATAGAAGCAAGGGCTATTTCAGAGGGTATGTTTAACGGGTATAAGCTTACGCCTAAAGGGATGCTTCAGATTTATCTGAAGGATGAAATACCGGTGCAAGCCCTGGAAAAGGTATTCAAAGAGACTTTATAGAATAATTCAAGAGGAGAGATAATTATGAATAAGGTAAAAATAACAGTACTTAAGACAGAATTTTACGAGGATATCGCAAAGGAATACGGTAAGCCGGGATTGGGAGCGTGCAAGGCAATGCAGGAGGGACAGGTGTTTTATGCCGACGTGAAGTGTCCCGAGGGCTTTTGCAATACGGCGTGGAACTGCATTTATCAATATGTGTTCGCTCTTGCAAACGGCGGCGGTAAGGACGGCTTTTTCTACGATGACTGGACAAATAAGCCCGGCATTGCAATAAGCAGCTGCAACGACGGCTTCCGCCCTGTTATTTTTAAGCTTGAGGCTACGGATATAAAATCGGTGATGGGTGAATAAAATGAATTACGAAATAATAAAAATAACCGACCGACCTGAATTAAAAGAAGCCGCCGCACAGTGGTTTCACAGCAAGTGGAAAATCCCTGTAAAGGCATATCTTGACAGTATGGACGAGGCTCTTTCAGGCAAGGGTGCAGTGCCGCAGTGGTATGCTGTTATGGACAAAGATAATATTATTGCCGGACTGGGCGTTATTGAAAACGATTTTCATGACAGAAAGGATTTAGCTCCCAATGTATGTGCAGTATATGTGGAGAAGGAATACCGCTGTCGTGGCATAGCGGGTGAAATGCTTGGATTTGTGTGTGAGGATATGGCACAATGTGGAATTGACACACTATACCTTGTTACGGACCATACCTCGTTTTACGAGCGATACGGCTGGGAGTTTCTGTGTATGGTGCAGGGTGACGGCGAGCCGGATATGACGAGGATGTATATTCATAGGAAATAAATTAAAGACCCGGAGAGCAATTCTCCGGGCTTTTTGCTATTCATTTTTAAGCTGTTTGCGGTAAAATATTGCGTATAAAATAAGTGATGCCGCCATTGTCAGTCCGCACAGGCAGAGCAATGTGTTTGCAATGGCTGTCGGGATATTCGGGAAAAGTATCAGCAAGAATGCTGTTGAATATACCATAACGGTATTCGCCTTGCCGTACCAGCGGGCACTGTGAACGGAATTATTTCTTCTGATTATCATATATCCCATCAGTATCATAGTGATTTCTCTTATAAAAAACAGAATCACAACCGGCAATACAAGCGAATACTTCACCATCAGGCAAAACAGCAGACAGCCCTGCGTTGCTTTGTCAGCTACCGGGTCAAGGATTTTTCCGAAATCCGAAACCATATTGAATTTTCTTGCAATATAGCCGTCGGCAATATCGGTAATTCCCGATAATATCAGAACAGAAATTGCTCCGAAATAGTTTTCCTTTACGCAATAAAGCCATATGATAACGGGTATCATAAGCAAACGCAAAAGACTCAACAGGTTAGGGATAGTTAAAATCCCCTTTTTATTAAACATTATGTATATCCTCCGATAACAAATTTTATAACATACATATCAAACTAATTAATAATTTTATCATATAAGTCTATGTTATTTCTAAATGAGAAAAATAAATGATAAATCACAGCTCAATGCAATCACCGCCTGAGAGATAGTCAAGGCGTGACATATGCTTTTTCATAAATTCAAATTGCTCCATACCCGTGCAATGGCAGGTATAGAACTGTGCTTTATAGCTGTCAAGCTGCTTTGCGTAGCTGATTAATGTATCATCCAAGGGAAGCTTTGAGAAGTGAAAGCCGCCGACGATAACGTCTGCATCAAACCACGAAGCAATATTTAAAATACCCTTGTGCGAACAGCCGCTTATAATCACCGTTTTCTCACCCTCTCTGATGAGAAGATACTGCTCGTGACGGAAGGTGTCATCAATAAATTCCTCGCCGCATTTCATCGTAAGCCCGAAACTGCCGAGGTCGTGCACCTTTTCCTCATTATTGCACGAATGCAGCTCCATATACCCGTATAAGCGGAGTAAATTGTCGACAAATATAATGCGGTTACTGCTCTCAAGCTCCGTATCAAGCCCGATATATTTTTCCGTACCGTTATAATATTCTCCAAAGGCATGGCGGCTCAGATATACGGGAGCCTTTTCGTTGATTTCAAAAAAATGCTTCAGACCACCGCCGTGGTCGTAATGACCGTGCGACAGTATAACGAAATTGACCTCGGAAAGGTCAATCCCAAGCTTTTTTGCGTTTCGTATAAAAAGGTCGCTCTGACCTGTATCAAACAATATTTTGTGGCGGTCGGTTTCGATATAGAGCGAGAGTCCGCGCTCGGCTTCAAGCTCACCGCTTCTGCACGTGTTTTCTGCCAATACTGTAATCTTCATTCTGTGTCCCTCTTTTCTGATAGAATCTGCTTGCGGTATTCGGTGGGCGATACGCCCTTTTGCTTTTTGAAAATGCGGCTGAAATACAGTGCGTTTTCATAGCCCACAAGTCCGGCAATTTCGTTTATATTATAGTCGGTTGTTTCAAGAAGAATCTGTGCGTTTGTGATACGCAGTGAAACGATATAGTGCATAGGCGTGGTGCCGGCATAGCGGCGAAAGCTGCGTATGAAATAGCTCACGCTCATACCGCGTGCGGCGGCATATGCCTCTATGTTTATCTCGGTATTGTATTTATCGTTGAAATACTGCAAAGCCATCTCAATTTCCGATTCAAGATATTCATTGTGTACGGTATGCACTTTATTGATACTGCGATGCAGTGAAATAAGCACCTGCCTTAAAAGCAGGCAAAGCATTTCTCCATAGTCCTCCCGGCATTGCTGAAGCTCGTATATCATCTGCTTGAATATGCGTGTGTATTCAAGCGAGGTGCCCGAATAAATCACGTGCATATCGTCGGTAATTCCGTAGCGGCGGAGCATATTTTTGACGTCGCTGCCCGTAAAATGCACCCAGTAAACCTCGGTACGGTCGGTGCCGTAATAGGCATATTTCTGCACCTCTTTCGGGCGGTAAATCACCATATGCCCTGCATTCACGATTTTTTCTTCGCCGTCGAAGAAAAAGTGTGCACGTCCCGATGCGACATAAAGAAGCTGAAAATCAAGCCTGCCCTTAGGACGGTAGGTCGGGAGCTTCGGACGTGAGAAAAGATGATACGTGCCGCAGCTGCCCACGATTAAAGGCTTTGATTTATCCATAAAATCTATGAGTGAGTTGTTAAGATATGCGGAATTTGTATACATAAAATCAACCTCCATATACATTGTATCATTTTGTGCATATTTTGTCTATTAAAATTCATTGATATTTTTGTTAAGATTGTGTAAAATCTAAATGTAAGATAAATGAACGGAATTTAATTCAATTCACAATTGAATGTGATTTTTCATCCGTCGGATGAAAAATTATTTTAAATTATTGTTTATGTATTAGGCTTCTCCTTGAGGAGAGGCTCCGCCGCAGGTGGTGGTGAGGTGTAGGATGCGAAGCATCCGTCGGATTTTCCACCTCATCCGGCACTTCGTGCAAGTCGGAGGCCAAGCGGT
>JAZQHZ010000034.1:0-13627 GCA_045540855.1 Clostridia bacterium | reverse complement strand
GTATTTTCATCAGCTTTGCGATGTTGCAAGCTCCGTCAACAAATACGTCTGCTCCCTTTATAAGAAGCACAAATCCTACCAATAACATTACAAATTCCATATGTATATTCCTTTCTTCAACAAAATAGTAAAGGCGACACTTCAAGTGCCGCCCTTACCCATAGGAGTATCAAAACCGACACGCAACCTGAATAGGGGGATAGTCACGCATCGTATAAATGCTTACGTTATAAACGAAAGTCCAGTAAAAACCGGTGTATCGGCATAAATTCGCATATAACTCCACATTTACAATTACATTATAGCACTCAAAGATTAAAATAACATTAAAGTTTTTTAAATTTACTTAATTTTTTGACATTTTTTTCATAATTTTATATATTTTTTCCAATGCATCTGTTTTCGCCATTGCTTTTAATGCTTTGTTCATTCTTTCCATTGTTGATTTATCTGATATTATTTCATCAAGCTTTTTATAAAGCGTCTGTGCAGAAAGCTCCGCCTCCGTAATAACCGCCGCCGCACCGTTTCGCTCAAATTCACGTGCATTCTGCTCCTGATGATTTCTTACCACGTTAGGTGACGGAATCAATATAGCAGGTCTGCCAAGTGCCGCAATTTCGCTCACCGTAATAGCTCCCGACCTTGCAACAACCACATCTGCCGCCGCCATACACTGTGCCATATTATTGATATACGGCACAATTCTCATATGCTCATTTAAGGCTATTCCCTTTTCCTTAACCGCATTCATCACCTTTTCATAGTTTCTGTCTCCGGTTCCGAAAAGCAGCGCTATCTTGTTTTCCTCCGCTATTCTTCCGAGCATATCAACTACGGTTGTATTTATTCTGTCCGCACCTAAGCTTCCTCCGAAAATCAGAACGAACGGACGGTTTATTCCAAGCTCCTTACGGCTCTTTTCATAGTCCGCCTCAAGGATTTCTTCCCTTATCGGATTTCCCGTCACAACGCATTTTGCCTTGTTGCTCATTTCGTTTACCGTTTCATCAAAGCTCACCGCCGTATAGGTCACATATTTTTCCGCACCCTTAACGGTAAGTCCCGGATAAACATTCTGTTCGTGTATGAGCGAGGGAACCTTCAAAGCCCCTGCCGCCATTGCAACCGGACCGCTTACATATCCGCCGGTAAGCACAATGCAGTCCGGCTTAAAGCTCTTTATTATTTTCTTGCATTTGCTAACTGCCTTTATAAGCTTCATTCCCACACTGACATTCTTTAACATATTCTTACGGCTGAAGCCCTCTATGTCAATGTATTCAATGTCATAGCCCGCTGCCGGAACAAGCTTCTTTTCAAGTCCTCTTTGTGTACCCACAAAAAGCGCCTCGAAATCCTTTTCCTGATTTTTCGTATAATCCGCTATTGAAATCGCCGGATTGATATGACCTCCGGTGCCACCGCCTGCAAATAATACCTTCACTGTTTTATTGTCCTTTCCTCATATCTGATAATTACATTCGCTCGTGCCTGGATATATTAAGCAGTATTCCCATTTCGCACAACAGTGTCAAAAGCGAGGTTCCGCCATAGCTGAAAAACGGGAGCGATACGCCGGTGTTTGGAATTGCTGAGCTGGCAACCGCTATATTCATTACTGCCTGAATTGCGACCTGAGCAACGATACCCGTTGCAAAAAGCATTGAATACTTATCGGGCGCATTAAGAGCTATTCTTATTCCTCTTATTACCAGTGCCGCGAACAGTGCAATTACTCCGATTGCACCTATAAGCCCAAGCTCTTCGCAGACAATCGCAAAGATAAAGTCATTGTATGGTTCAGGCAAGAACTGGAACTTCTGAACACTTTCGCCAAGTCCGAGTCCTGTTACACCGCCGGAGCCTATCGAATAAATACTTTGTGCTATCTGATAGCTGTCGCCCTGAGTTGCGGAGAACGGGTCAATAAAGCTTGTGATTCTTGCCCATCTTGTCGGGCTGAACCAATAGCTTCCCAATACTACTCCGACACCTGCCACAAGTCCGATACCTATCACCGGAGCAAGCGGCATACCTGCAACTGCAAGCATTACCACCACAATTCCTATGATGATAATCGCACCACTTACGTGCGGCTCAGCAATCATCAGTGCCACCACTGCCACAAGTATGATAAGATACGGCGAAAGCTCTTTTATGCTTCGCATATTTGTATTGAATTTTGCAATCAGATGTGCAATAAACATCGCCATTACCGGCTTCATAAACTCAGACGGCTGGAATATTCCGAAAAGCCATCTTCTTGCACCGTTGATTTTCACACCAATTCCCGGAATCAGTACAAGCACAAGCATTATTGTGCATACGCCCATCGCTTTCGGTGCAAATTTACGGTACGAACGGTAATCTATTCTTGAGATTATCAGCATTCCCACTACGCCTGCAACGGCAAACACCATCTGGCGTATGAAGAAGTGATATGAATTGTTATACATACTGCTCGCTCTTGGCGACGATGCCGAGAGAAGCATTATAAGCCCTGTTGCAAGAACTGCCGCCACAATCGAAAGAAAGGTGTAGTCCATATCTCCGATTGCACTGTTATCCATCAGCTCTCTCATAAAGCCCTTTTCATTATGCTTCGTACGTGAGGTGTGAGCCGTTCTCTCTCGCCTGTCACGTCCGGTGTTATTTCGAGAAGCCATTTCCTACTCCCTTCAAAGCTTTATATATTCCATAAACTGTGTACAGCCAAGCACTGCTATCACACATAATACCAGTGTAACAAGTGCAAACACTGCAACTATCTTCTTTTCATTCCAGCCGCACATTTCGAAATGGTGGTGTATCGGTGTCATCTTGAACACTCTTCTGCCTTCGCCATACTTTTTCTTCGTGTACTTGAAATATGATGTCTGAATGATAACCGAAAGTGTCTCTGCGAAATATACAAAGCCTGCAATCACGAGGAATATTTCAAGATTGAGGTCAATCGCCATCATTACCACTATGCCGCCTAAGAACAGCGAGCCTGTGTCACCCATAAATACCTTTGCCGGATGATGATTGTAAATGAGGAAGCCTGCCATTCCACCTGCCACAGCCGCCGCAAGCATTGATATTCCCGCTTCGCTCATCATTCCTACCACCATAAAGAACAGCGATACCACAAGCGTAACACTTGCTGCAAGTCCGTCAAGTCCGTCTGTGAGGTTTACCGCATTTACAGTACCCACCATAACAAACATAACAAACGGTACATATAACCACATCGGTAATGCAAGTGTGTATGTAGTGAACGGAATTGCAATCTCACGCACGCCTTCGCCCATAAGATACGAAATGATTACGTATATCACCGTCATAGCAAGCTGCAATAACAGCTTCTGAAGTGAGGTGAGACCTAAGTTTCTCTTTTTCACTACCTTGATATAGTCATCAATAAAGCCTACAATACCAAATCCGAGTGCCACCGCAAACACCAGTAAATATCTGAGATTGCTCCACGAAACCTGTGCATCGCTCATAAGACGGATTACAGTAACTGCAATCACCGAAGCCGCAATTCCTGCAATGAACATAATTCCGCCCATTGTAGGTGTGCCTGACTTCTTCTGATGCCACGCCGGGCCCTCTTCCCTGATTTCCTGTCCGAACTTCAGCTTATGAAGCCACGGAATAAACATCGGCCCTGCAACTGCAGTAACCGCAAATGCCACTAAAAACGGCAGTAAATCTGCTGATAATAATTCTTTTATCATTGTCATCCTCCGATAATTTCTTTGTATATATCCTCAAAATGCATTCCTCTTGAAGCCTTTATGAGTACCGCATCACCCTCGCAAACTGCCTTGGCACAGTATTTCTGTGCCTCTAAGGTCTTTTCAAAGGTAACTACGTTTTCCATACCTGAATCTCTTGCTCCGTCGGCGATATATTTTGCATTTTCACCTACGGTTATAAGCATATCCGCACCGCTTTCCACTACACTTGCACCAAGCTCGTAGTGTGCTTTGGGTGCAAATTCACCCATTTCAAGCACATCGCCTAAGATTGCGATATGTCTTATGCCGTCTGCACCCTTTAAAACCGAGAGCGCCGCACGAATCGAATCCGGCGAAGCGTTATAGCAGTCGTTTATGATTGTCATTCCGTTTTCATTCGTGATTGACATTCGCATTGCCGTATACTCGCACTCATATATGCCCTTTATTGCCTCATCAACCGAAACTCCCAATTCAAGTCCGGTGCAAATTGATGCAAGTGCGTTATATACATTATGACGGCCTGCATTTCTTACTCTTACTCTGTATTCCTTACCATCAACCACCGCGTCGAAGTCAATTCCTTCCACGCCCTTATCGCATATGTTCTTTGCATATACGTCGTTATCCGGGTTATTAATTCCGTAATAAACAACCTTACATTTCGTATTGCCCTTTAGAGTTGCGAGGTATTTATCGTCACCGTTTACGATGAGTGTCTTGCTTTCGTCAAGGTATTTCACAACCTCGCACTTCGCCTTGAAAATCCCCTCCTGCGAGCCGAGATTTTCAATGTGTGACATTCCTATATTGGTAATCACCGCAACGTCGGGAAGTGCAATTGAGGCAAGAGAGTCAATCTCACCGAAATGGTTCATACCCATTTCAAGCACTGCCGCCTCATGCTCCTCCTCAAGCATAAACACAGTCAGCGGAAGTCCTATATCGTTATTGAAATTTCCCGGTGTTTTAAGTGCCTTGTATTTCGTTGAAACAACCGCATAAAGCATATCCTTTGTGGTAGTCTTGCCGACACTTCCCGTCACCGAGACTGTCGGAATATTGTATTTTTTCTTGTAATATCTCGCAATATCACCCAGTGCAATGCGTGTGTCCTCTACCTTGATTATGGTCTTACCCACCATTGCATCAACATCCTTATGTGAGAGCACCGCCGATGCACCCAGGTCAAATGCCGCCGTAATAAAATCGTGTGCATCAAATTTATCGCCCACCAGCGGAATGAACAGCTTCGAGCCGCTTACTGCTCTTGAATCGGTTGTGATACCGTTTATTTCTATATCATCACTGCCACTTATAATTCTTCCGCCCGTAGCCTTTAATATATCCTCTACGGTTAATTTCTGCATAGTTTTCCCCTTCTTTTCTATGTATGTCAAAAAAAATCATTCCCGATAAAAACTTCAGCAGGGCTGCGGCACAACTGCCCAGCCCTTATGAATGTTTATATCTTCAGCTGTTAATCTGTGCAAGAAGCTCTGATACCACTATTCTTTCGTTGAAATCACGCTTTTCCTTGCCTATAATCTGATACGTTTCCTGACCCTTTCCGGCAAGGATTATAACATCATCCTTCTTTGCAAATTCCAATGCGAATTTTATTGCCTCACGTCTGTCAACTATCACTGTATATTCGCCGTCGGTTCTCTTCATTCCTTCCTCTATCTGAGCAACGATTGCCGCCGGATCCTCTGTTCTCGGGTTGTCCGAGGTGATTATGCTGTAATCTGATAATCTGCCTGCGATTTCGCCCATTATCGGACGCTTTGTATTATCTCTGTCACCGCCGCAGCCAAAGAGAGTGATTACTCTTCCCTTTGTAAATTCCTTTGCACAGCTTATTATATTTTCAAGTCCGTCCGGAGTATGAGCATAGTCAATGATTACGGTATAATCTGTATCCGTATCAACCACCTCTACTCTGCCAAGCACGCCGCTTGCATCCTTCAGGCCCTTGCGGATAGTTTCAATATCTATGCCGAGCTGAAGTGCCGCACCTGCCGCACACGCCGCGTTATATACGCTGAACTTGCCCGGAATTGCAATGCTTACCGGGTATTTTATACCCTTGTAATCAATCACGAACTCCGTTCCTCTTGCTGTTATATTTATGTCCTTGGCACATAATACACAGCCCTCGCCTAAGCCTACCTTTAAAATATCGCAGTCGGCATTTTCGGCTATATATCTGCCTGCCTCGTCATCAAAATTAACTACGCCCTTGTCACAAAGCTCAAACAGCTTTGCCTTTGCATTTCTGTAATTTTCCATTGTCTTATGGAAGTCAAGGTGATCCTGAGTAAGGTTTGTGAATACTCCGCAGTCATAATGACAACCTCTCACTCTTCCCAGCTCAAGCGCGTGGCTTGAAACCTCCATAACAACGTACTCTGCACCGCTGTCTACCATTTCAGCGAACAGCTGCTGTAATTCAAGTGAATCGGGAGTTGTAGGTGTTGTGCTCTGTGTAAGAAGCACCTTATCGCCTATTACATTCTGATTAGTGCCGATAACGCCGACAATCTTATCCGCCGCTTCAAGAATACTCTTGATAAGATATGTTATTGTCGTTTTACCGTTTGTGCCTGTTATGCCGATAAGCTTAAACTTCTTTGACGGATTGTCATAGAAGGTGCAGGCAAGATTTGCCATCTCACGGCGTGTATCCTCATAATAGACGACCGGCACGTCTGCGTCAATTTTATCCTGTGCCACGATAAGCACTGCACCGTTTTCTATTGCTGAATTTACATATTTATGACCGTCGGTTTCAAAGCCCTTCATACATACAAAAACATATCCCGGCAAAACCCGTCTTGAATCATATGCAAGCCCCGAAATATTAACATCCTCCATTCCGGCAGGACACTTATTTCCGAATAACTCTGACGCTAACATCAGCTTTCACTCCCTTACTCGTTTAGTCTATTGCTTCTTGTCTGAATTCCACTCCTATAACCGTACCCGGTGCAACCTTTGTGTTGGCATCTATGCTCTGATTTACTGCATATGCACCTCGTACATTACTGTGGCCTGCACCTGCAACCTCGAAATTCAGGTTACGGATAAGCAGTGTCTCCTTCGCAGCTGATACCGACAGACCCCTCAAATCCGGCACAGTTACGGTTTCTTCCTTTTCCTCTGTATACAATATTACAAGTGATTTCTCACCCATCACAACTCCCGGCTTAGGAAGCTGTGCCACTATTTCATCAAGATCCCTGTCTCCTGAAATGGTGTATTTAAAGCCTGCGTCAACTATTCTTTCCTTTGCTTCATCAAGCGATAAGCCTCTCACATCAGGAACCTCTATCTTTACGTCCGGCTCTTCATCGTCATTGTACTGACGCTCCGTACCAAGATATTCAAGAGTTTCGTCAATGATTTCGCCAACCACCGGTGCGGCAATTGTACCGCCGTATTTATTAGCCACCTGCGGCTCGTCAAATACTACAAGGCAGATTATCTCCGGGTCATTCGCCGGTGCGAAGCCTATGAACGAGGCAATTCTCGCATCTGTGCCTCGGGGCATTTTTTCCGAAGTGGCAGTTTTTCCGCCGATTCTCCAGCCCTTTACATACGCATTCTTACCCGTTGCACCCGGTGTTGAAATAACTGATTCAAGGATTGAACGCATCTTATCCGAGGTCTCCTCCGAGATAACTCTTGTCACAACCTCCGGCTCAAATGACTGCACAACGCCCTCTGAATTTCTTACTTCCTTTACTATATGCGGCTTCATTCTCTCACCGCCGTTAATAACCGCACTTACTGCCGTTATAAGCTGTAAAGGCGTTATCTGGAAGCCCTGTCCGAACGAGCTGGTTGCAATATCAACCCTGTTCATTCCGTTGGTATAGTAAATACTTCCGCTTTCGCCGTTAAGCTCTATTCCCGTTTTCTCGGTGAAGCCGAACGAACGGAAATATTCCATAAATTTATCTTCGCCAAGCTTTAAAGCAACCTCCATAAATACCGGGTTGCACGAATTCTGTACACCCTCCTTGAAGGTCTGTGCTCCGTGACCGTCTGTGTTCGCACAGCCGATTTCTCTGTCCTCAACCACCTTGAAGCCCGGACAATAAAACGGAGTTGTCTCGTCAACAATATGCTCCTCCAATGCCGCCGCCGCAGTTATAACCTTAAAGGTAGAGCCCGGCTCATACGTGTCTGTAACAGACTTATTTCTCCACATTCTGTTACGCATATCCGCAATTGCAAGGTCTGACGGATTTTTCGGATCGAAAGTCGGAACAGGCGTCGGTGTCGGCGTTGCCTCTACTTCGTCCTCGTCATCTTCATCATCCTCATCATCGTCCTCCGGTATCGGAGTCGGTGTAGGTGTCGGAGCCTCGTAATCTATTACAAGCTCTGCAAATCGCTCATAGTCTGCGTAATTGTTGTTGTCAAAATCAGGCTTTGTTGCCATCGCAAGTATTTCACCTGTTTTCGGATTCATCACAATACCCGTTGCACCCTGCTTAAGCTTGTTTTCCTTCAGTGCCTTTTCAAGGTGATTTTCAAGGTAGTGCTGAATGGTTTCATCAATGGTTAAAACCACGTCATTTCCAACACCCGCCTGCTTCAGCTCCTCTGACGGATTCTCCATATTCACTGCACCCGTTCCCGTAACGGTTGTTGTGATGCTTCCCGCCTTACCGGAAAGCGAATCGTCAAAAGTCGATTCAACACCACTTGCCCCGTTATTCTCGGCATTCACCCAGCCGAGAATATGCGGAGCAATGTTGTAGGGGTAAAATCTTTTCGAATCTGCTTCAAAATAAAGTCCTGCAAATTTTGACTTTGTTTCCTTACCGCTCATAAGAATCTCAATCTGCTCGGATTCATCCGCAGTAAGCTTTTTCTTTATTATACTGTACTGATATTTCTTACGTGTAAGTGCTTCGTATACATCATCATACTCTAAATCAAGTATTCCCGAAATTGCTCCGGCTATGTATTTCGCATCCTCATCAGTCTTTATGCTCTGAGGATTGCACACAAGATTATTCGCCGAGGCACTCTCTGCAAGCACCTTTCCGTTTCTGTCATATATTTTTCCGCGTGACGCAGTCACAACCGATGCACTTTGCTGCTGTGACTGAACTCTTGCCTTCATTTCGTCACCACGGACAATCTGCCAGTAGCCGATTCTGAAAATCAATGCTACCATGACAGCAAGGACACATACGGTCATACCGTATATCCTTTTTTTCATACTGTTCAATGATGATTTTTTCATTTATAAACTCCATCACGTCATCATATGACGCTATACCATAGAACCTGTGTTATGCGATAATAGTACTTTTCAGCCTGTTTTCATTTTATGCTGAAAAATTCCACTATATTCCTTCCCGCCTCACTTAAGAATGACTTTAGTGTGTTGGTGAAGCCCTCTACCTCGCCGGAGGTGGTGCTTGTGACGTCATTCTGCGGTACGTTTATGTAGATTATCTGATGCTTTTCAGGTCTCTGCATTCCGAGCCTTGTGGTTGCTTCTTCCTCTATTTCGGACAGATTTACACTTCTTTCAAGCTCGAAGGTTTTCTGGGATGTCGCCGCTTCCTCTGCTCTGAGCTTTTCCTCAAGCTCCTCTATCACTGACCTGGACTCGTGAACTGCTACGTACTGCGAAATCATGAAGCCGGCGGCTAATGCTAAGACTAGTATAGCAATTATTCTAAAAAAATTATTCTTTCTGTTCGCCATCTGCCTCTGATTCCTCTTTGCTATGCGTTCAGTATTGTTCCTTATTCTTCTTTCTTCAACTTCGGGCGGATAGTCCTTATACGCTAAGTTTCCGTAATTATACACTTTAATTCTCCTTTAATGCTCCAATTTACGCAAATCGGATTTAGTCCTTAATTATCGTTCTTTTCCGTCCTTTTTATCCTAAATTGTTTTTATCCTATATATTTTCAAATTACAATCTCAATAACACGCAGCTTTGCACTTTTTGAGCGTGAGTTCTCACTTAACTCACTCTCCGAAGGCAATATCGGCTTTCTTGTCAGCACCTTTGCAACCGGCTTCTTTCCGCACACACAAACCGGAAACTCCTTCGGGCATTCACAGCCCTGTGCGAGTGATGCAAATGTCTTTTTAACAAGTCTGTCCTCTAAGGAATGGAAGGTTATAACCGCAAGTCTTCCACCCTTTTTGATTGACGAGGCAAAATCACGAAGGGCATTCTCTAAAATTCTCAACTCTCCGTTTACCTCAATTCGTATTGCCTGGAACACCCTCTTTGCCGGGTGACCGCCTTCAAGCCTTGCACTTTTGGGAATTGCCGCCTTTATTATCTCAACAAGCTCGTATGTAGTTTCAACGGGCTTGTCCTTTCTTCTGTCAACAATAAATTCAGCAATACGCTTTGACCATTTTTCCTCACCGTACTCATAGAAGATTTTTGTCAAATCCTCTGCACTGTAAGAATTTACCACCTCGTAGGCACTAAGCGATGAACGTCTGTCCATACGCATATCAAGCGGTGCATCATGCATATATGAAAAACCACGCTCTGCATTATCAAGCTGATATGAGCTTACGCCAAGGTCTATCACTGCACCGTCAATTTTTTCAATACCTAAGTCATCTAAAATGGATTTGATTTCACAGAAGTTTCTGTTTACATATGTCACTCTGTCGCCAAATTCCTTTAATCTCTCTTTTGCCGCTCCGATTGCTTCAATATCCTGATCAATTCCGATAAGACGTGAGCAATCGCTCTGAGATAAAATCCTGTATGAATGGCCACCGCCGCCCAAGGTTCCGTCTGCATAAATTCCGCCTTCTTCCGCACGAAGGTATTTTACGCTTTCCCCAAGCAGTACTGATATATGCTTAAACTCCATATTTACCTCTTTTAAATTCCAAGATCATATTTCAGTATACCGTCTACGACTACATCATCAGATAAATCGTTCTGGTACGACTTCCACGTTTCGCTGTCCCAAAGCTCAAGTCTTGTGTTTACACCGACAAGCATCGTATCACGTGTTATGCCGGCATATTCAATAAGCCTTTGTGCTATCGTTATTCTTCCCTGTTTATCCACCTTTACCGCAGACGCTTTACCGAAAAACATTCTTACAAACGCCGCAGCATTTTTATCCGTCGAGGTCGGCAGCTTCTTTAATTTTTCCGCAAGCTCACTCCAGCCCTCTTCCGTATAAATATGAAGGCACTTGTCCGACGGTGCACGGGTTATGTATATGACTTCTCCAACTTCCTTGCGGAGCTTTGACGGCAGAATGATTCTGCTGTTATCATCCAGTTGTCTTTCATACTCGTCCACAAAGAACATCATCATATATCACTCCCTTCTCAAAATTTCTTACAGCACCATCAAACGGAGAGTCGGATATGATTTCTCTCAAAATCACTCCAAACCTCTCCAATCTGCTCCATTATTTATATTTTACACTAAAATTACAAAAAACGCAATATCTTTTTACAAATTCATTGTTACAATTCCTTTACAATGTATCGACTTTTTTATTAAGAAAAATAGTTCTTGTAAATTTATGAGAAATGAGTTATAATTATAGAAGAAATTTTATATTTTTTGACATCGGAGGAAATATTAAAGATGGCAGATATCACACAATTACTTACGGAAGAATTTTCAATCCAGAAATGGCAGGTTGAAAACACAATTGCACTGCTTGACGAGGGCAACACCGTTCCCTTCATTGCAAGATACCGAAAGGAGCGTACCGGCTCATTAAATGACGAGGTTTTGCGTGCGTTTTCAGACAGACTTAACTCATTAAGAGCACTTGAGGCAAGACGTGGCGAGGTTATCCGCTTAATAGACGAGCAGGAAAAGCTGACAAAGGAAATTGAGGAAGCAGTTGCAAAAGCCGCAACCTTATCAGAATTAGAGGATATTTACCGCCCGTACCGCCCGAAGCGACGCACACGTGCGACAATCGCAAGAGAAAAGGGACTTGAGCCGTTAGCGAAGTCGCTTTTAAAGCAGGATTATAACTTTAATCCCGATGATGCGGCACTCGGCTTTATTGACGTTGAAAAGGGCGTTGAAACAGCAGAGGATGCACTTGCAGGTGCAATGGATATTATCGCCGAGGAAATCAGCGATAATGCAGATTTCAGAAAGCATATCAGACTTACAACCCGCAAAAAGGCTGTTATGATAAGCAAAGTCACAAAGGAAAAGGCAGAGGAAGACAGCGTATATTCCAATTATTACGATTTCTCCGAGCCACTTTCAAAGCTTGCCAACCACCGCCTGCTTGCTATAAACCGTGGTGAGCGAGAGGGCTATCTTTCGGTAAAGCTTGAAATGAGCGAGGACGAAATCTGCAACTACCTTTACCGTATGACCACTCCGAAGCGAGAGGCTCCGTCAACACAGTACGTGAAAGCAGCGGCACAGGATGCCTACAAGCGACTCATCGCACCGTCGATAGAAAACGAAATCCGTGCCGAGCTTACAGAGGAGGCTCAGGAAGCATCAATCAAGGTATTTAACCAGAATTTATCAGGACTTTTAATGACTCCGCCGATAAAGGGCAGGGTTGTGTTAGGCTTTGACCCGGGATATCGTACCGGCTGTAAAACAGCAGTGGTTGACGAAACAGGTAAGGTTATGGATACGGGAATTGTATACTGCACACTTCCCAACCACGACAAGGACAAGGCTAAAAAGCAGCTGCGTTCAATGATTGAGCGAAACAACGTTACTCTCGTTTCAATCGGAAACGGTACCGCCTCAAAGGAGTCGGAGATTTTTGTTTCCGATTTATTAAAGGAGCTTGACCGTAAGGTTTATTATATTATGACTAACGAGGCAGGTGCATCGGTTTACAGTGCATCAAAGCTTGCCGCAGAGGAATTCCCCGAATTTGATGTTGCGCTCCGTAGCGCAGTTTCCATCGCAAGACGATTGCAGGACCCCCTTGCAGAGCTTGTTAAGATTGACCCCAAATCTATCGGCGTTGGCCAGTATCAGCACGACTGCAACCAGAAGAGGCTGGCAGGCGCTCTCGACGGCGTTGTTGAGGACTGTGTGAACAGGGTCGGCGTTGACCTTAACACCGCATCTCCGTCCCTTTTGGAGCACATTTCGGGTGTCAGCAGCACCATTGCGAAAAACATTGTTAAATACCGTGAAGAAAACGGTGCGTTCAAAAAGCGCCGTGAGCTTTTGAAGGTCACAAAATTAGGCGAAAAGACCTTCTTGCAGTGTGCAGGCTTCATGAGAATAAGCGAGGGAGACGAGGTCTTTGACAACACAAGCGTTCACCCCGAAAGCTATGATGCAGCAAAGGACATTCTCGCTCTTTGCGGCTATACCAAGGACGATGTCAAGCTCGGCAAGCTTGACGGCTTTAAGGACAAGCTCTCTAAAGCAAACCTCGGGGACATCCTCGAAAAATATAACATTGGTATGGTGACAATAAACGACATTGCCGACACACTCTTAAAGCCCGGCAGAGATGTGCGTGACGAGCTTCCGAAGCCTCTTTTGCGCACGGGTGCAATCAGCATCGAAAGCCTCAAGGAGGGCATGGTGATTGAAGGCACCGTGAGAAATGTTATTGACTTTGGCGCCTTTGTCGATATCGGCGTTCATCAGGACGGCTTGGTGCACATTTCAAAAATCTGCGACAGGTATATAAAGCACCCCACAGAGGTCTTAAGCGTTGGCGATGTTGTCAAGGTTAAGGTTATCGCAGTTGATGTTGAAAAGAAGAGAATTTCCCTTTCCATGCGTGATGTTTAATTCAATCAGGAATTAAGAAAAAACGGAACAGCATTGCTGTTCCGTTTTTGTGTGATTTTATCTGATTTAAATAATCCTGCTCAGTGGGGACAGACCCCAAGTGCTACAAATTGTAGCACTTGGG
>JAZQHZ010000033.1:0-1789 GCA_045540855.1 Clostridia bacterium | reverse complement strand
TCAGCTTACTGTCATAATCCTTGATCCTATTCGTCCACTGATTTCTCGACAGTTCATACAACTTTTCGCTGAAATCATTTTTAAGACCAACCACTCGCATTGCCGCTATTGTATTGGTTGAATTCTCAACGAGTATTATCGGCATCATATACCCTCTGTTCTCCGGATTTCTTAATCTGAATTCCGAATACAGTCCCATATTGAACGGCATATCAAATGTCAATACGTTTCCTATTCTAAGACATACGAATATTATACCGTTTACACAGCACAAATCCGCCTTTATAGTTCCTGTATTAACTGCATCTTCCTCTTCCTTACTTATACCGCCAAGACCTATGGTGCATATACACAGATTATTGTCTATTTCAAGCACAGCACCGTCATACGGCATTCTCTTATCATACTTCTCTCCTACCGAATAACAAACTAAATCCTTAATATTTTCCATAATTAAATTCCTCCTTGTAATATCAAGAGGATGCAACAAGTACATCCTCTCATTCCTCACGCTGCCAAAGGCATTGCCTCTGATTGCATATACATCATTTTTGCCAGAAAATAATCATCCAGCCCTTTATACTCCGGATTCCACGAACAACTTACACATTCAACACCGATACTGTTGAGTGCCGCTTTTAATGCAATTAAAGACCGTCGCACCTCAGGCTTTGAGCATTTATCCATATCAAATGCTTCATACACCCGTCTGATGTTCATATCCTTAACAGTTTCCTTAAGCTGACTTATTGCATTTACGCCCGGTACTGCTATAAACAGCTGTCCGTCGGACAATACGCTGGTTATGTCCGCCTTCATTGCACCTTCCGTAATACACGCTTCGTCTGCATTCACATTACCCACAATATGAATCCACGGCTTTGCACCTGCACCGTCATTGAAATGTCTGCTTGAAAACCAGCGAAACTTTTTCTCATCCGAGCCCGGTGCTATATCAAGACGAATCTGCAGGCCCTGTATATATCCGTCCTTATTACATACCGGAATAAACATACCGCCGCATTTCTTTATGTACATCTGATACTCACCGTTACTGTCACGGTAAAAGCCCGGAATACCAATGAGGTTATGCATTTTCGATAGTCGTTCTATTATCTCACGCCGAAATACATCATCAGTCGGTATGCTTTTATACATAAACTGATGTATTCTTTCAAATGTCAGACCACGCATCTCAAGATTTCGTCTATGATCCGCCTTAAGGTTAAGCATACTAAGCAAATCATAATACACATTATGCTTGTCCGCAAGCGAGCGCATAGGTGTTGTTTCCTCGTTTCTATACACTATCTTCTCCATTTGAAACTCTGTACATCTGTCCTTCAGCACCGAATACGCCTCACTGTTAGTCAGGCCGTTGAGCTTTGCGAACAGCGAAACGCTGTTACCACTTTCCTTGCATCTGAAACAGTGAAACTGTCCTTTCTTGCGGTTTAATCCCAAGTGATACTTTCTGTCACCACAGAACGGACACAATGCCTTAAATTCCACATCGTTCCTTTGCAGATAATGAAACTTTATCCCGCACTGTTTTGCAACGCTCACAATATCGAAGTCCTCATATACAACCGACATATTACGCAGCCTCCTTCATCTGCTCTGCTATTTTTACCGGGTACTGTACACTGAACGGAGTATTGCGTGCAAACGCAAATATAGCCTGTCCGTAAACACTGCCGAACTTTGATGTTATGCACTCTGCATTGTCTATGTACACAGGATAAACCAGGCCTGTAAGCCTTGCCAGAAGCTTTGATACCTCTATTCC
>JAZQHZ010000032.1:0-4111 GCA_045540855.1 Clostridia bacterium | reverse complement strand
TCCTCTATTCGGTAGACTGTAGGATCCTTTTTAAGATCGGCAGCACGTTTAACGTAAAAGGTGTGCACTGTTATATTGCTAGGGGAAAGAGAAATTATCTTATTAACAGAATCGTTAAAGCTCTCATAAGTCTCACCGGGAAGTCCTGCAATAAGGTCAACGTTAATATCTTTGATACCGCTTGAAACAGCATCTTCAAAAGCTTTCAGAAATTGCTCACTACTATGCTTTCTTCCGATAGACTCAAGGATCTTATTATTCATAGTCTGAGCATTAACACTTACTCTGCTAACTCCGTATTTCTTGAGAATTCTCATTTTTTCAAAAGTGATCGTATCAGGTCTGCCTGCCTCAACTGTGAACTCGTCAAGCAGGTCAACGTTAATACAGTCAGCTATTGAGCTCATAAGAAATTCAAGCTGTAACTCATCGAGAGTCGTAGGCGTACCGCCGCCGATGTATACGGTTGCAACACGAATTCCTTGCGCTTTTATTATCTCAAATGTATGTTTAATATCTATTCTCAAACGCTTAAGATATTCCGGAATCAGGCTCAAAAGTTTAGGAGAAGAATAGGAAACGAATGAACAGTAAGCACATCTTGTCGGGCAAAAAGGAATGGCAATATAAACACTGCATTCTCTTCTCCTCTTATCAGTAACGAGAGGCAGTTCTTTATTTGCTGTCATCACAGCCAATCGTGCCTTATCAGACGTGCATAAAAAATCCTTTGTGAGTCTTGAATATGCTTCCTCTTCAGAAAGACCTTTGAGAAGCATATCAAGAACAAGCTTTGCAGGTCTGACACCTGTGATCATTCCCCACGGAGGCGTTATTTTGCAAAATTCTTCACCCGCAAGAAGCATTGCGCCTCCGACTGCAAGCTTTAAAAGCATATCTCGGCTGACGTTTGACGATGTCTCTTCGGAGGGAGCATACCCTTTTGTAACAGACCGATCTCCAACATTAATTGATACTTTTCCTTTTACACAGCCGTCAAATTCCGAAACAGACATATTGATAAACGGTTCTCCTCCTGTACCGTCTTCAGGAAACTTCGAACCAGGGAAAAACAAAAGGGCAAGTGTTTCAGCATAATACCTGCTGATATTTCCGTCAGTATGTAGTGTCATAATTCTCTTGTGCCGCGGAGCACTCTGCTGTCCATCGATATAGTAACGGGCCCGTCATTAACAAGAGAAACCTCCATATCAGACTGAAACTTTCCTCGAGCAACGTTGGGCACGAGTGTTTCAATATAATTACAGAAGTATTCAAAAAGCTCGTTAGCACGGTCAGGTCTGGCACTTCTTATAAAGTCAGGACGGTTACCCTTTTTATAACCCGCCAGCAAGGTAAAGTTAGGCACTACCATCACACTTCCGCCAATATCATTGACAGAAAGATTCATTTTATCATCGCAATCGGTAAAAACTCTCAGCTTAGATATTTTATCACACAGGAGCTTAGCATCCTGTTCGTCATCTTCATTTGATACGCCGAGAAGTACGAGAAAGCCTCTTTCACAGCTGGAAAAAGGCTCTCCGTCAGCTACAACCGATGCAGATTTGATTCTCTGTAAAACTGCAATCATTATTAGTTAAATCCTCTTACAACACTGTTAACGTGCTGAACGTTTCTAAGTCTTGATACCACGGAATTAAAGTGGCCGATATCCTTGCATGTAAACTTAAGGGTTACAACAATATCGTCTTCACTCTGCTTTCTGGTATTTATTTGAAGTATAGACACTCTCATCTCTGCAAGCGCCGCAGTTATATTAGCAATTACAGAAATATCATTATCAGCAAATATCTGAGTGACAGCCTCATATATACCTGCATTGTTCTGCTTGACCTCTGTAAGATCCCACTCTGCTCTGATCCAACGGTGGAAGAACTCTTCAGTTTTCATACCGTTAATTACATTAGGACAGTCACGCTTATGGATAGAAACACCATATCCCTTAGTAATAAATCCGATAATTGCATCGCCGGGCAAAGGATTACAGCATTTTGCAAATTTAAATGCGCATCCGCGCTCACCGTCAATAATTATACCGCCGGATTTACCTGAAGAAGGAGCAGCTACTGTCTTAACCTCTTCGGCTTCGATGATACGAGGAGCTTCTTCCTCAGGCTTAACAACCTTTTCTACCTCGTCCTTAAGCTTAGGCAGTATTTTTGAAATAGGCATACCGCCGTAACCGATAGCATTGCAAAGGTCGTCAGCCTCCTGCATTCCAACTCGTTTCGCAACAGCGGCAATTATTTCAGTTCTTACAGAATCAGTGGTGTTCTTTGAAATCCTTGTTATTTCGCGATCAAGATCAGCTCTTCCGATAACAATATTCTCGCTTCTCTTTTCCTTCTTAAACCACTGTCTGATCTTGCTGCGGGCCTCTCCTGTCTTTACTATCTTAAGCCAGTCACGGCTCGGGCCCTTTGAAGAAGACGAAGTAATAATTTCAACAATTTCGCCGTTTTGAGGGCATCTGTCAATAGGAGAAATCATACCGTTGATCTTTGCTCCTATCATTCTGTTACCAACCTGAGAGTGGATGGCATAAGCAAAGTCAATCAACGTTGCACCCTGAGGAAGCGCAATTACGTCGCCTTTAGGAGTAAACACAAAGGTCTCGTCATGGAAAATATCGATCTTGAGTGAATGCATAAAATCATCAGGATCAAGATTTTCATTTTCCGAGTCAATAAGCCTTGATATCCATTCAAGCTTATTATCTATCTCTTCCTTACTCTGAGCTCCAGATTTGTATTTCCAGTGAGCAGCAATACCGTATTCAGCGATATGGTGCATTTCACGCGTTCTGATCTGAACCTCAAAAGGTATACCGGCACGACCGATAACCGTGGTATGAAGGGACTGATACATATTGGGCTTAGGCGTTGAAATATAGTCCTTAAAACGACCCGGCATACTCTTATACATCTCGTGTATAATACCGAGAGCTGTATAACATTCAAGTTCAGTTTCAACAATGATCCTCAATGCATAAAAGTCATATATTTCGTCAAATTCCTTTGACTGATTATACATTTTGCGATAGATACTGTAAACAGTTTTTACACGACCCTCAAGGGTAAATTTGAGATTATACTTTTCAAGCTCATCAGAAACACTTTGACGAACATTTGTAATAAAATCTCTGTTCTGACCGTACTTTTCCTCAATATGGTTAGTTACTTCCGCATATCCGATAGGGTCAAGATACAAAAGAGCTATGTTTTCAAGCTCTTGCTTGATTCTCTGGATACCGAGACGGTGAGCAAGAGGCGCATACACGTGCATCGTTTCAAGCGCGGTAGTTCTTCTCTTAGCCTCCGGCTTAGCATCAAGAGTTCTCATATTATGAAGTCGGTCGCAAAGCTTAACAAATATGACGCGAATATCCTTGGACATTGCAAGAAGCATACGACGGATATTTTCCATCTGCGCTTCTTCCTTGTCCTCTATATTCATGTCAACAAGCTTTGTAAGACCGTCAACCAGCATCGCAACATCCTTGCCGAAATATTTGGCAATTGTTTCAAGATTGGTCTTTTCAGAGCAGTCCTCAACAGTATCATGAAGGAATGCGGCACAAATAGAGTCTGTGTCAAGGCCAAGGGCTGCAACGATCTCTGCAACGGAAATAGGATGAACAATATAAGGCTCGCCACTATTTCTGAACTGACCCTCATGCATATCACAAGCATACAGATATGCATTTTTAATTTTTTCAATATCAAATTTTTTGCCGCTTGAAGAGAGCATGCCGAGAAGGCTTTTGATCTGTTCAAGTCTTACATCGTTTTCACTGTAATTCAGCATAATGTAACCGTATTTCTATATCAAATTTATTTGATAATAAAAGATGCCTTAAGCTTTCTTAAAATGTTGGATTTATCAAGATCCGCCTTGTTTTTAACATAAATGTATTTGAAGCGGTATATCTCAGCATCCTGATCAATTTCATCAACGCTAAGAATATTCATCTCCTGGAATACGCGGATTATGTATTTAACCTTTACATATCTGTTAGGAACACCGTTATTACTCAAAAGCTTACATAGAGCTCTGATACTGAAGGTATCATGATCCATACGCAGCT
>JAZQHZ010000031.1:0-10623 GCA_045540855.1 Clostridia bacterium | reverse complement strand
TATCAGCCGCTTACAAAGCGTGGTAATAACGAGATAGGTAGCGGGTTCAATGATGACCCGTTGTGGCTGATATTAGGTACAATCGCATACATAAAAGAAACAGGCGATTTTGATATTTTAAAAGAGAATGTTCCGTTCGATAACGACGAAAATAATATTGATACTCTGTTAGGGCATCTGGACCGTTCGTTTGAACACGTTATAAACAACTTAGGACCACACGGACTTCCGCTTATAGGCAGAGCTGACTGGAATGACTGCCTGAATTTGAACTGCTTCTCGACAGAGCCTGATGAGTCATTCCAGACCTATGGTACAGCTGAGGGTAAAGTGGCAGAATCGGTTATGATTGCGGGTATGTTTGTGTTTATAGGCGAGCAGTTTGCGGAGCTTTATAAAACTCTCGGCAACGAAAAGAAGGCTGAAGAGATAAAAAATGAAGTCAACAATATGATTAATGCCGTAAACAAACACGCCTGGGATGGAGAATGGTTCTTAAGAGCATATGATGCATTTGGAAACAAGATAGGCTCAAATGAGTGCGAGGACGGAAAGATATTTATTGAATCGAACGGATTCTGCGTAATGGCGGGCATAGGTAAGGATGACGGCAGAGCTGCAAAGGCGATGGAAAGTGTAGAAAAGTATCTTGAATGTAAATACGGAATAGTGCTTAACTATCCGCCGTATAAGAAGTATCATACGGAGCTTGGTGAGATTTCATCATATCCGCCGGGCTATAAGGAAAATGCGGGTATTTTCTGTCATAACAACCCTTGGATTATGATTGCTGAAACTGCTTTGGGACATTCAGACAGAGCGACTGATCTATATAAAAAGATTGCTCCGGCATATCTTGAGGATATATCAGAAATACACAGAACGGAACCGTATGTGTATTCACAGATGATAGCAGGTCGTGATGCCGTAAACGCAGGTGAAGCGAAGAATTCGTGGCTCACAGGTACAGCGGCATGGAACTATTATACGATATCGCAGTATATTCTGGGAATACGTCCTGAATTTAACGGACTCAGAATTGATCCATGTATTGGTAAGGATATAAATAGCTGTACAATTAAGCGTAAGTTCAGAGGCTGTGAGTACGTTATAACGATTAACAATAATACAGGCAAAAATGAAATTATTGCAGACGGCACGAAAGTTGATGGAAATATAGTATCTTCCGATAAAGAGATTTGCGTGGTTACAGTGAATATTTAAAGGAAAGCATTATGTTAGAAGAAATAAAGCAAATAATAAATGATGCAGAGAAATATCATGGAGTAGTAAGCTCTGATGTAGTTGTGACATATAAAGGTGAAGAAATTCTGCGATATATGAGCAGTGCGGAGAGCTATGAGCCTATAAATGGTGATGAGCAATATTTTCTCTATTCTACAACTAAACCGATAACCTGTACGGCGATTCTTCAATTGTATGAAAAAGGTCTGATAGGTCTTGATGATTATTTGTATGAGTATATTCCTGAATACAGAGATATGTATGTTAAGGCTGAAAACAGTATCAGAAAGGCAAAAAATCATATAACAATACGTCATCTTATGACTATGACAGCAGGACTTAATTATAATCTTGGAAGTGACAGCATAAAAAAGCAACTTGCAAAAAAACCTGACTCATCAACACTTGATATAATTAAAGTAATTGCAAATGAGCCGCTTGAATTTGAACCGGGAACACATTATCAATACAGCCTTTGTCACGACGTGCTTGCGGCAGTTATTGAAGTGGTTTCGGGTATATCCTACGGCGAATATCTTAAGAAAAATATATTTGATATATGCGGAATGAAAAATACATATCCCGCAAAAAGGTATGATGACAGGGTATGTACGCAGTATCGTTATGCTAATGGCAAGAGTGAGGTTATGGAAAAGAAAAACGAGTTTATAATTTGCAAAAACTATCAATCCGGCGGAGCAGGACTTGTTTCGTGCGTGGAGGATTACATAAAATTTGCAACTGCAATGGCAAATACAGAGCTTTTACTCAAACGTGAAACCATAGACCTTATGCGTACATCGCAGTTGACCGAAACTGCATATAATGATTTCAAGAAAACTAAGCCGGGTTATTCTTATGGGCTTGGAGTTCGAACTAACATAAATATGCCAAAGGGTGAGTTTGGCTGGGATGGTGCGGCGTGTGCATACACACTCATTGACCCGGATAACCGTATTGCAATATTCTATGCTACGCATATCCGGAATCACGGTGATTATATGTATATGGATTTCCATACGAAGTTAAGAGATACAATATATGAATATTTAATAGATTAGACTTCGACAACAAGGAGACAGAGTATATGAAATATAGTATCAGGGAATATCCCGATATAAAAAACAGAGTTGAAAATATGTCGGTTGAAGAGCTTATATGCGCGGTTGTTTGTCCGGACAGGGCAGATGATAAGCCTACTGTTTACAGAAACACAAGTGCAGTATTTTTTCATCCGAAAAGTGACGAAATATTGAAGGAGCGCATCAGTGCAGTTAATGACGGCAGAGAAAATCCGGCGTTGGCTGTGGCGGATGTTGAAGAGGGTGCAGGCTTTTTAGAGAGCGGAACAAAATTTCCGTCAATGCGTGGATGCGGAGAAGCAGACAGCGAGGAGCTTGCCTATGAAATGGGAAAAATCAGTGCTCTTGAAGCGGGAAGACTGGGATTTAACTGGGGATTCGGACCTTGTGTTGATATTCTTGCCAATCCTGATAACCCAATAGTAGGAAACAGGTGCCCGGGAGATGATCCGGACAGAATTATAAAAATTGGCTCAGCGGTTATTGATGGTATGCAGGAAAACGGACTTATTGCAACTGCAAAGCATTTCCCGGGTGACGGATATTCCATATATGACCAGCATCTTACGACTACTGTCAACCCTCTTTCCAAGGAGGAATGGCTGGATAGCTTTGGAAAAATATATTCAGCTCTTATTGAAAGAGGAGTAAAGACAATAATGCCGGGACATATTTCCCTTCCGGCATTTGACGAGCCTGACGGAGAAACGGGAATGTACAGACCGGCGACCTTATCGAAAAGGCTTTTGACGGGACTGCTTAAAGAAAAGCTTGGATTTGAGGGAATAATAGTTTCGGATGCTGTAAATATGAGCGGCTTCTGCGGATATATGAATTATTACCGTGCTTGTGCGGAATTTCTTGAAGCAGGTGGTGATGTTTTACTTTTCTCGCATCCTGATGAAAAGTTTATGGCTAAAATGATGCAGTTTATAGAGGACGGAGTTCTTAGTGTTGAAACACTTAAAAACCGCGCATACAGGATGCTGTGCTTTGCAAAGGAGCACGAGCTTTCACCGCAGATGCCTGAAATTAATTATAAAAAGCACCAAAGCATAGCCGATGAAATGGCGAAAAGAGCAGTAAAAATTAAGCGTGACCGATATAATCTTCTTCCGTATAATATTGATAAAAATACTAAGATATTGTTCAATGTGATATGCGAAAGAGGAGAAACGGAATTTTCGAAATTACTTGTTAATGAATTGAAGAATTATACAGAAAATGTAGAAGTTGTATGTGATATCGGACCGGATGCCACATTTAAAAATATAAGCAGCCGGAATTATGACGTTGTTATATGTCACGTTGTACCGGGCGGTGGCTATGGAACTAATATATCAAAGCTTTGCGGGCCTGTGGCAAGAAATATGATGGGTGGATGGCAAAAGCTTGGAACTCCTGTGATATTTATTTCATCCAGCAACAGCTTCCCGTTTGAATATGAGGCTGCTGCTGATACAATAATAAACCCTTACGGAGAATTGCCGGTATCGGCTAAACGCGTTGTTGAAAAAATCATTAACGGCGATAGGTAAGATACATATGCCGAGACTTGAAGCAGGTATGGCTTGAATGATTCGCTGTAAGGTTTGAAGTTATATTAAAGGAGGTATATGTTGTTATGTATATGAAACTAAAAGACGGTAAATCAAAGGTACTTACACTCAGCTATGATGACGGTGTTGTACAGGATATTAAATTGATCGGGATAATGGATAAATATGGTCTGAAAGGAACGTTTAATATAAACACAGGAACATATTTAGCGGAAGAATCCGAACGTGACAGCTATTATGGACGATTAAAACTGTCGGAAGCAGTTAAGCTATATAAAAATTCACATCACGAGATTGCTGTGCATTCACTGACGCATCCTTTTTTGGAAAAACTGTCGGGTGCAGAGATAATTAATGAAATTATAGAAGACAGAAGAAATATTGAACGTGATTATGAAACTATTGCAAGAGGAATGGCATATCCGTTTGGAACATATAGCGAAAATGTAATGGAAATACTTAAAAACTGCGGTATTTGCTATTCGAGAACCGTAAAATCAACACGCCGTTTTAGTTTTCCGGAAAACTGGCTTGAGCTGAATCCGACCTGTCACCACAACGACAGTAAGCTTATGGAATTGACAAAACAGTTTGTAGAAACAAACCCAAGATTTCAGCAGAACTGGCTATTCTACTTGTGGGGACATAGCTATGAATTTGATGATAATGATAACTGGAATGTTATAGAGGAATTCGCAAGGCTTGCCGGAGGTAGGGAAGATATATGGTATGCTACCAATATTGAGATATATGATTACATTAAAGCATATGAGAATCTCCAGGTAAGTATAGATAAGAAAATAATTCACAATCCATCAGCAACTGATGTTTGGATATTTGAAAACGGTGAAACATTTGTTGTAAAAGGCGGCGAAACGCTTTATAGAGATTAAAAACTAATGCTTCATTATAAAGCAAATATTGGCACTGCAAGTATCTAATACTTGCAGTGCCATATAGATTATATGCATCAGATAATGTAAAATCAACAGAATCAATCACTGATGAAAGGCTGTATGCAAACCTTTTATATTCATGAAAATTCTCTCCCTAAAGACAATGTACATAAAAAGCATATAGCCTGTCATGAGTGATTGGTTTAAAGGTGAAAAATCAAGAAGTCTTAAATTCTACATATAGTAAATGGATCAATATTGAAATAGCGCTAGCAAAAGAAATGAATAAGAGAATTATAGCCGTTGAACCTTGGGGAGCAGAAAGAACATCCGTTGTTGTAAAAAATAGCGCTGATAAAGTTGTAAAATGGCAAACCAATTCGATAGTTAATGCAATTAGAAGTTTTTAAAGAAAAAACATCAAAAATAGTTAAAACTACTTGCATTATATTAAAAAATATGGTATTATATAGGTAAATAATCAAATCATAAATATATAACATGATTTACCGTGGCAACAATATGGCAACAAAAAGTCGGATAGTCAAAAATCAATGGATAATACAGATGTTATAAACACTACGTGATAAATCACCTATACAAAATTGTTTAAGGGTGATTTATCAGGAGCGAGTGGGAATAATCCTTAATTTCATTTGCAGACAGCATTTTGCTGTCTGCATTTTCGTTATTCCGAAAAACGGCGTGAGTACTTGATTTTCAGAGCATAATTTGATATAATTATCAATAAGAAAATATCATTAAAAAGAGGTGTGAAAAGTGAAATTTATACATCTTTCCGACTTGCACATAGGCAAAAAAGTAAATGAATATTCAATGCTGGAGGATCAGAAATATATTCTCACAAAAATATTAAATATTATAGACGGAGAAAAACCGGACGGAATTATTATTGCGGGTGACGTGTATGACAAATCAATTCCGTCGGCTGAGGCTGTACAGCTTTTTGACGACTTTTTATTCAGACTTTCTAAAAGAGATTTAAAGACATTCATAATAAGCGGAAACCACGATTCTCCTGAACGTATAGCCTTTGGCGGACGCCTTATGAACAGAAGCGGCATTTATTTATCGCCTGTATACAACGGCGAGGTTGAGGCGATTGAGCTTGAGGATGAATATGGAAAAATAAATGTTTATATGCTGCCGTTTCTGAAGCCTGCCAATGTACGCAGATTTTATGAAGGTGAGGAAATTGTTTCGTACACAGACGCAATGCGTGTGGCTATATCAAAGTTTGATATGGATTTTAATCAGAGAAACATATTAATAACACACCAGTTTGTTACGGGAGCACAGTGGACGGAATCGGAAGAGATTTCCGTAGGCGGTACGGATAATATAGACGTGTCTGTTTTTGATGACTTTGATTATGTGGCACTCGGTCACATTCACAGACCACAGAACTGCAAGTCGGAACGGGTGAGATACTCAGGTACACCGTTGAAGTATTCGTTTTCGGAAGTCTCGGACAAGAAGTCGGTCACTGTTGTGGAAATAAAAGAGAAGGGTAGATTGACGGTTAACACCGTTCCGTTAACACCAATGCGTGATATGGTTGAGATAAAGGGAAAGTATGACGAAATAATGCGTCTTGATTTTTATGAAAATACCACCTACCGTGACGATTATGTACATATTACTCTGACGGACGAAGAGGATATAGTGGATGCAGTGGGCAAGCTGCGTACGGTATATCACAATCTTATGAGGCTGGACTATGATAATTTGAGAACGAGGACTGTTGCGACGGTTGAAAATATGTGTGATATTGAAAATAAAAAGCCGATACAGCACTTTGAGCAGTTCTATGAGCAGCAGAACAATCAGCCGATGAGTGATATACAGCATAGCTTTATAGAGTCCCTGATAGAGCAGATATGGGAGGATGAAATATGAGACCAAAAAAACTTATAATGTCTGCCTTCGGGCCGTACGCAGGCGTAACAGAGGTTAATCTTGATGAGCTTGGTAAAAATGGACTGTATTTAATTACAGGAGATACCGGTGCCGGAAAAACCACGATTTTTGATGCAATCACTTTCGCTTTGTATGGCGAAGCGAGCGGAGCAAACCGTGAAGCGAATATGTTCCGTTCGAAGTACGCAGATGCTCAGACACCTACTCAGGTTGAGTTGTATTTTGTTTACGGTGGTGAGGAGTATTACGTAAAGAGAAATCCTGAATATGAACGTCCCAAAAGCAGAGGCGAGGGTTCTACAAGTGAAAAAGCAAATGCGGAGCTCGTATATCCTGACGGAAGCGTTGTAGGAAAGCTGAAGGAAGTAAATAAAGCGATTGTTGAAATTATCGGAGTGGATGCGAAGCAATTCACGCAGATTGCAATGATTGCCCAGGGTGATTTTTTAAAGCTTCTGCTTGCATCTACTGATGAAAGAAAAAAGATTTTCCAGAAGCTTTTTAAGACTCAAAGCTACTATACACTTCAGGAAAAGCTCAAGAGTGAAGCAAGTGCTCTTTCTAAACAATACGAGGCTATATCGGGCAGTATCAGACAGTACATAAACGGAATTGTCTGCGATGAAGAGGATGTATTGAGCATACAGACTGAAAAGGCAAAGGCAAATGAGCTGTCAATGTCAGAGATTGTTTCGCTGCTGGAGGAGCTGATAAAAAAGGATTCTGATGCTGAAAAGGAATACGGTGAAGAGATAAAGAGAATTGATGATGAGCTTGAAGAAATAACTAAAAAGCTTACAAAGGCTCAGACGTTTGAAAAGACGAAGGAATCAAAGCGAAGGGCAGATGATGAATTAAACGATGCAATCGGACGCGTGGAAGAGCTCGCTTCTTCTCTGAAAAGAGAAGAGGCAAGAAATGAAGAAATGGCGGGTATTGCAAAAAGTGTAGCGGAAATATCCGCCGGGCTCTCGGATTATGACGAGCTTGACAGACATAAAAAGGAAATGACAGATGCTGTTACTGCAATCAAGGCAGATGAAGAAATGCTCGGAATAAAAAAACAGGATAAGCAAAAGGCGATTGATAAAATTGCAGAGCTCGAAAGGGAAGCAAAAGAACTTATTGATATCGGAGCAGACAAGGTGAAGCTTGAGGCAGAGAAAAACGAACTGCAAAATAAAAAGGCGGCACTTGATAATCTTTCGCATGAGCTTGATGCACTAAAAAAGCTTCGTGATAGGCTTGGCAAGGCTCAGGAGAAATATATTAAGCTGTCGGAGATCGCAAAAGAAAAGAAAGCAATATATGAAGCAATGAACAG
Organism: Clostridia bacterium; assembly: GCA_045540855.1. Taxonomy (GTDB): domain Bacteria; phylum Bacillota; class Clostridia; order UBA1381; family UBA1381; genus UMGS1958. The sequence continues at coordinate 2,576 of JAZQHZ010000031.1, read as the reverse complement.
GGCATACCTTGACGAGCAGGCAGGAATACTTGCCCAGACTCTTGAGGAAGGCACGCCGTGTCCGGTATGTGGCTCAACAAGCCATCCTGTGCCGGCAAAAAAATCGGTTGATTCTCCAAGCAAGGAAGAGCTTGAAGCAAGTAAAATTCTATCAGAGGATGCACAGAAGCAGGAAATGAATGCAAGTAATGATGCAGGGCAGATAAACGGTGCAGTAAAAGAGAAGCAACAGTTGACACAAAAGCTTTCAAAAGAGCTTCTCGGAGCTTCGGAGCTTGAGGTTGAGCAGCAGAGGATTTCTTCGGAGCTTTTGGATTTGAACGGCAGATTTTCTGATATTGAAAGGGCAGAGGAAAGACAAAAGACACTTAATATGCTAATTCCGGAAGAAAAGAAAAGGCTTGAGCAAATAACGAACGACATGGATTTGCTTGATAAGGTAATTACTAAAAATAAAGCGGTTACAGAGTCGCATGAGGTGCGAATTAAAGAGCTTGGTGCAAAGCTTAAATATGAAAGCAAGCTGATGGCTGAAACGGCAATAGCTGAGCTTGAAGCAAAGAAGGCACAATGGGAAAAGGCATTGAAAAATGCAAAGGAAGCATACGATGCAAATGAAAAAAATATTGCGACGATAAAGAGCAGAATAGAAGAGAATGAGAAGCTTCTTGAGGGCTTTGAAGAGGCGGATGCCGAGGCACTCGAAAATAGCAGGCAAGAGCTACGGGATAAAAAGGATGAGCTTTCTGCTATTCAAAAGAAATCCCACGCACGCAAAAGTGCAAATCAGACGTCTTTTGACAATATTATGCTCAAATTGGATGAAATTAAAGTTGTTGAGGAAAAGCTGAGATGGGTTAAGGCACTGTGTGATACGGCAAACGGAAATCTGAGTGGCAAAGAAAAGGTGATGCTTGAAACCTATATCCAGATGACTTATTTTGACAGAATTATTAGTCGTGCAAATGTGCGGTTTCTGGTTATGTCGGGCGGTCAGTATGAGCTCAAAAGAAGCCGCAGGGCGGAAAATAATCGAAGCCAGAGTGGACTTGAGCTGGATGTTATTGACCATTATAATGGTACGGAAAGAAGTGTAAAAACTCTTTCGGGCGGTGAATCCTTCAAGGCATCGCTGTCGTTGGCGCTCGGACTTTCTGATGAAATACAGTCCTCGGCGGGTGGTATAAGGCTTGATACAATGTTTGTTGATGAGGGCTTCGGCTCGCTTGATGATGAATCTCTTTCGCAGGCGATAAATGCACTTTCGGGACTTGCAGACGGAAACCGACTTGTCGGAATCATTTCGCACGTGAATGAACTCAAGGAAAGGATAGATAAGCAGATTATTGTAACCAAAAATAATAGTGGAAGTGAGGTTTCGGTGAGGGTTTAATTCAAATGAAGAAAAAAGAAATCAAAAGAATTGCGATAATTGTAATTATAGCTGTTTTGGGCACTGTATTTTTGCTGTGGCAAATGGATTATAATTCCGATAAAGTAAAAATAAGTATGCTGAATGTCTCGTACAAGGAAAGCTGCGAAGTGATAGGTGATAAGGCGAATATTAACAAGGCTGCGGCATCTACCCTTGCTTCGTTGGACGGGATAGGAGAAAAAACGGCACAGAGTATTGTGGAATACAGGATGGAAAACGGTGACTTTAAAAGTATTGAAGAAATCAAAAATGTTAAGGGGATAGGAGATAAGACATTTGAGGAGATAAAAGAGAATATCTGCGTAGAGTAAAAAGATGTCGGAATTAATCCGACATCTTTTTACGTTTATCAACTTCGTTCAAATAAGCCTTAATGCGTGTAAGGTTTGGATAGTGCTTCATTTCAAAAGAAAGCTCAGAAGTCTCGCCGTTGGGATAATCCTTGAAATTCATATAAGGATTTTTGCCGTAATCATAGATCATTTTCATAGCATGAGCGAATTCCTCGCCGTACAACTTTTTTAGCTTGGCAAGATCTTCAACAGACGGAAAGGTGTAACCGCTTTCGTAATTTGCAATAGTGGCAGGTGTTTTGCCAAGATATTTGGCAACGTCACGCTTTGAAAGGTTAGCGCGGTTACGGAAAAGCTTAAGTATTTCGCTTCGTTCAAAATAAATATTCATTAGTAGTACCTCGTTAATATAAATTCTACCTATATTATATAAAAATATAAAGACTTTTTCAAGAGGTTTTTCGGAAAAAAATATTAAAATAAATGTCGATATATAAAATTGTTAAAAAAATAAAAAAAATATAATTTTATTTGTGAAATATTTTTGTAAAAAAGATGTTGACATTTTTATCAATGTGTGGTATCATTTAATAGTTGTCGATTGAGACAACATTACATCAAAAAAGTTTGAAAAAAATTGAAAAAAGTTCTTGACAAACTGAAAATGATGTGATATACTAAATAAGCTGTCGATTTGAGGACAGCACCTTGTACATTGAAAAATAAACAGTGCAGAGTTCTTGTCAATGAGTTAAAAGACTCATTAAATAAGAAAAACGTTTAACGTTTTTTATGACAGAAATTCGGATAAGTAACAACGAAACGAAGCAAAGTCAGCAGAGTTAGTA
>JAZQHZ010000030.1:0-15351 GCA_045540855.1 Clostridia bacterium | reverse complement strand
TGCAACACTCATAAGTCCTTCGCATACCTTTATTGTTCTTGCAAAATCCCACAGCGTTTTACGGTAAATTTCACTGTCACCGGTTATATACATATATGCAAGACCGCTGACGGTAAAATCACCTAAATACTGCCCCTTTTCTCTTGTCGGACAGTCAAGAAAGCCTTCCTGCACTCCAACCTTCAATGTATGTACGCATAAATTCCAAATATCCTCTAAATGCTTAATATCTGATTTGAGAAAGCATTTTTCTTCAAAGTGATGATGCCTTACGACCGCCATAAAAGTATTTTCATCAAGATTATCGCAATCCGTAACTACCTTTACATATCTGAATGCCTTGTAGTCATAGAACTCAAAATCATCGCACTCACCCGATAATGTACATTCATCAATGTAGCGGCTATTACAACGCATATCATATCTCACATCATATTCGTCTGCCTCTTCACCGTACATTATCGTTACCTTCTGCCCCTTTTTGCCGTTTACAGCCATCTTGAACTGACCTGTTATCTCTTTTCCGAAATCAATAAAATAGTCAGTTTTATTGAGCTTTACAACCTTTTCGGGCTTTATTTCATAAACATCAATGCATTCAACCGGTTCTTCAATAAATATGTGGTCGTCATTCTCCGACACTATCGCATTTATATAATGCTTATCTTCAAATCCTGCCTCTTTCCAGTTTTTTTCTTTGAGGTTAAAATTTATGTTTTCAAGATACATCGTTTCATAGCCCGTTGTATCTCCCGAATACTCCATAGCTTCACTGTATTTCCAGTTTTCGTCCGTACCGCCGATATATTTACCGTCCGAGTATATATCCGCTATTACACCCATACGGTTATCACCGCTGTTCCAGACTCGGTTTATAAGCCCCTGATAATACACGTGAACGGCTATTATATTTTCACTCTTATTCACAAAATCTGAAATATCAACCTCGTTATAATTATACGAATCAAAATATGCAGGTGCAACACCCTGACAAACAAAGCGTCCGTTAATATAGAGCTTATAATAATCATCTGCTGAAATCCTTATACGTACATCAGAATTATTATCCAGAAAAATCTTCTTTCTGAAATGCACGTGATAATTTTTTATAACGCTTTCCTCTAAAACCCTTTTATCAAGCTCTTTATGGAATACATCAATCGGTTTTACGCCGACAAATTTTTCTGTTGTAATCCATTTTGATTTAAACTGCATATTCTCCTCCGTTTATTTATCCAAGTAAGGTTATTCCGTCGCCATGCATAGTATATGGTGTTTTTCCTGTTATGGTAACCGATGCATCCAAACGTATATCCTGCGATGACGAGCCTATGAGAAATCTGTATTCGCCGTCCTCGACAATCCATTCTCTTAACATAATGTTATAATATGCCAAGTCGCTTTTTTGAATTTCAACAACTACTGTTTTGCTTTCGCCCTGCTTTATAAATACCTTCTTAAATGCCTTCAATTCCTTTATCGGCTTACTTACAGTTGAAACAGGATCATTTACATATATCTGCATTACCTCTGCACCGTCTACCATACCGGAATTTGTGAGCTTCACTGATATTTTTACCGTTTCGTCTTTTTCCTCGACATTCTCAAGCTCATATTTAAAATCTGTATAAGATAATCCATGACCAAACGGATAGCATATTTCATCGGTATGCATATCGTAATATCTATAACCAACTTCAAATCCCTCTTTATAACGAACAACCTCACCGTTTCCAGGATACTCAATATCTGTTCTCATACAATTCGGAAAGGTTTCACTAAGGCGACCCGATGGATTTACATTTCCGCATAAAATATCAGCAATAGCACTGCCTGCTGCTTCACCGCCAAGCCACATCTGCAATATAGAGTCTGCATAATCATTCCAGTCACCCAGAATCATAGCACTTCCTGACTGCATTACAACAATTGTTTTCTTGCCGGCTCTGTGTGCCTCTTCGATAAACATTTCATAATTTGGATTAAAATATACATTTCTTCTGTCGAAATATTCTGTGTCCTCTGATTCGTGCGAGCCAATAAAAATTATTACCGCATCAGAGTCAGCAATCAGATTCTTATATTCGCCGATTTTTGGCCAGAGCATTGTTGTTGGTAACTCACTTTTTCTGAAATACTCTCTGTATTGAATCTCTACGTCCGGCAATCTTTTCTTTAATTCTGCAACCGGGCTGTCTATGTATTCTATATCGGGATAAACCTCGGCACTGCCCATTCCTGATATAAGCGGTCTGTCTGCAAATTCGCCAACTACCGTAATTTTTTTGTATTTATCGGACGTTATAGGCAAAGTCTTGTTATTGTTCTTTAACAGCACCGTACCCGCCGCAGCTGCTTCTCTTGCACATTCGTGCTGTGCGTTGCGGTCATATTGCGGTGTTGGTGCTTTCTCCTTTAAAATAAAGTGTAAAATACGTCTTGCTACTGTGTCAATTTCTTCTTCGCTTACAACTCCCTGTTCATATGCCTCTTTAATTTCGGCATATAAATTTTTATTTGCAGGCATCTGCAAATCAAGCCCTGCTTTTAAAGATTTAACCACATCCTCAACTGCATTCCAATCCGACACCACAAAGCCTTCATATCCCCACTCATCACGCAGAATATCCGTCAGAAGCATTTTATTTTCTGCACACCAGATTGAATTGAGCTTATTGAACGCACACATTACGCTTTCAGGCCTGGATTTTTTCACAGCTATTTCAAAGCCCTTGAGATATATTTCACGCATTGTACGTTCATCTATTTCTGAGCTTGATGTGCTTCTGTATTTTTCCTGGTTATTTGCTGCAAAATGCTTCAGGCTGGCACTGACTCCTGCCTTTTGCAGTCCGTTTATATATGCTGCACCTATTTCTCCCGATACATACGGATCCTCTGATACGTACTCGAAATTTCTGCCGCATACTATATTTCTTTTGATATTTATTCCGGGTGCCAAAAGCATGTCAATACCACGATACGAGCATTCTTTTCCGAGTGCTTCGCCTACTCTTTCTATCAGCTCAACGTCCCACGTTGCACCAAGGCAGCACATATTCGGAAACATTGTGCAGTTCTGCTTTTCGTCTTTATAATCTCTGTTTTTTATTCTTACTCCGTGAGGACCATCTGAAAGACGTTTACCCTTTATATTGAGTCTGCTCACTCCGGCAGTTTCCATTGAAGCTACACCCGTAAGCAGGGTTATTTTTTCATCTATTGTCAGTTGTTGCAATATTTTATTCATATGCCACCTCTTTTTTAATTACTCATGTTAGGCTACATGTAAGTATATTGGGGTATGTTAGGGAGAGTTTTTCATGAATTTCAAAAAAACAAATGCATGCAGCCTAACATCAATAATCAACTTTATTATGTCGGACTGTAGTAATTACAGCCCGATTTTATGTTATATTTAATTCAAATCCGCTGATTTTCATTTCTAATTCGCTTATTAAGGTACGTTTATCAATATCCTCTATAGGAAGCATTGAGATTTCAACGGTTTTTCCCTCAATATTCGGTATAACCTTAAGGTTATTTACTCCGATATCATGCTTTGAGAGAATTAACAGTAATGTATTTATATCGTTCTCGTCCGAAAGCTTCACACTCAATGTGCATTTTGATGAGTTACTTCTCAGCTTACTTATCAGCGGTTTTAAGCTGTGCATAACAACCAGCATTAGAATTACTACAAAAATGCCTATCACATAATATCCTGCACCTACCGCAATACCCACACAAGCGGTTGTCCATATTCCTGCGGCTGTTGTAATTCCTCTTATCCTGTTTCCGTCTACAATAATGCTTCCGGCACCCAGAAAACCTATTCCGCTTACAATCTGAGCACCCATTCGCATTATCTCGGTTTTAATTTCGTATTCTCTTACAACAGCTTCACTTACAACCATTATCAATGCTGCACCCAAACACACTAGAATATGAGTCCTAAGTCCTGCCTCGTGCTTGGTTTCTCCTCTTTCAAAGCCAATCAATCCACCACAGATTACTGCTACAATAAGACGTATTAAAAAATCAATATTCAAATACAAATCATTCACCTTTAAAATTCCACTTCAAGTCCGTCATAGCTTACATTAAATCCCAGCTTTTGTGTCTTTTGAGACATTTCCTCGTACAGTACATCATCTGCATTATGCGAAAAGTGATTCAGATAAACTATTGTTTTACTGTCAGCATTTCCCTGTTCAGATAACCTGCTCATAACCTTTATGTCACGCTCTACATTCATATGAACATCATAATCCAGTTTGCGGAATGCTCCGGTACAGTCTATAGAAATAAAGTCAAAATATATATTTGTATTTTTTAGATATTCAAAAACCTCATCAAAAATCAGTCCCGTATCGTGAGCATAAAGCATACACTTCTCGCCCTGCTTTATTATATAAATCAGCGGACCGCTTGTCGGATCGTGAAATGCAGGCAGTGCCGTTATTTCATAATCCAACACCTTAAACGGCTCATATGGCTTTACTGTGTGCAGAAATGCCACATTATCCTCTGCCGGATCATCCTTTTTGAATTCGCTTCTTATTCTGTTCATAACTATACCTGACCCATACACATTGAATGGCTTACGGTTTTCGATATTGCTGTATGCCGGAAGGCGTACATTTATATTATCGGTATATAAATGGTCAGGATGTGCGTGCGTAATCAGGCAATGATGAATTTGTGAAAGGTCAATTCCGTACATCAGTGTGTGTACGTGTGTATCCATATTCAAATCTATCAATAAATCATCATTTATCAGTGCTTGCGAACGTGTCCTTAAGTTTTTGCCGCCTCTTTTTCTTGCTTCTATGCAATTTTTACACTGACAGAACACTGCCGGCAAGCCCTCGTGTGCCGCTGTTCCGAGATATTTAATCTTCATTTATACTTACCTCAATTCGATAGCTTATCAAGCACATCCATCATTTTACTTATGTAGTCGAGCTTCAGCATGCGCACCTCAAGCGGTATCCCCTCTGATTCTCCCGGAATTTCCAGGTTATATAACCCGTCATAGCTAAATTTCTTAATTTCCTTAAATACCGATACAAAGTCGATTCCGCCCTTGCCACACGGCATAAGATGCTGGTCTCGCTCACCCTCATTATCTGCTATATGAAGTGCTTTTATTCTGTGTCCTGCCTTTTGTACAAATTCAGTCAGATCACCGTTATTCATATGAAGATGTCCGGTATCAAGGCAAATTGCAAAATGATCTTCGTCAAGCTCTGATAACATATCAAGAATCACATCTGCCGTTATCGGAAATACATTTAAGTTTTCAATACAAATAACAAGCTCTGTATCCTTTATGTACTCGCCCAGCTCCTTTAAAGCTTTAATATTTCTTTCTTTGATTTCATCTATTGTCAGATTAAGCTCTAAAAATTTATCGCAGTGGATAACACAATATTTTATTCCTATTGCATTATATAAGTCAAGATACTTCTTCATTGTTTCCATATCTTTACTGTTCTGACAAATTTTCAAACACAACGGAATATGCCCCTGTAGAAAGCTTATGCCGTGTGCAGCTGCAAATGATTTGAAATCTTTTCCTGTCTTTACAATGTCTTCATCTCTTTCGATCAGCATCTCGCCATGCTCAAACGAAAGCTCGCTGTATTTATAGCCTGTTTTTTCAAACAGCTCTACCATATCCTCAGGTGATTTCTCTAAAAAATATGCTGACCATACACTTTTCTTCATTTTTTACTGTCCTCTCATTTCTTTACAATGATGCTGTTATAGCCGTTTTCTAAGACTATTTTACCTGACACACTTTTACCATTGAGCGTCATATCTTTTCCGATATTTAATTTTGAAACCTCAAACTCTGCAGTAAGCTTTTCAGGAATGCTGACCATATATTCAATTCTGTCACTATAATTATGCCACTGCGACAGAATAACACCATACTGAGTTTTCTCTGTGACCTTCACATATTCGCACACATCTGTAACATACGGTCTTATATTTATCTGAACCGCACGTGACATATCTATATCAAGACCGCCGAGCGTTTTATATAGCTGAGCGTCTACACTACCAAGCATACAATGATCTTGCGATGCATATCCCTCACCGCTCCAATTTTCTGTTATAGTCGTGCTTCTCGAAAGCATATCAAGCCAACTTGGATAAGCATTTTTAAGCATTGCAGCAACTGCTACATCACCTCTGTCGAAGTGTCTTAATACCTCCATAACGTACTGAACACCAAATATTCCGCCAATTATATGTCCGTCTGATTTTTCAATTGAAGAAAGAAGTGTATTAAACACCGCTTCTATATCCTCATCAGGAACAAGACCTAATAAAAGCGCAAATCCGTTCGAGAACTGCGTTCCGTCTCCAAAGCTCTTTTCATCACTGTCATAGTATAAATCAATGCATCTATTACGCATATATGCAAGTTTCTCATCATATAGCTTAACATCGTCGACATTGTTCATTATCTGAGCACATTCCTTTGTGATAAGCAATGTGTAGTAGAAGAACATAGTGTTATCATAGAACGGCTCGCCTCTTGTGAATCCCTCCAACGATGACGACCAGTCGCCGTATCTTCCCTGCGGAAGAATATAGTCATCGCTGATGCTGTAGAGATAATCCATATACCTTTTGAAGCTTTCATAATTCTCCTCGATTATGCTCTTATCACCGTACATTTTATATGCCGTCAATGCAACAATGAGATATCCTGAGCTCCAGTCAACCGGTGACGGCTCTTTCCTCTGGGGCCACGGCGCAATGTGCGGAACCTCGCCCGTCACATCACAGTCTGTGCGGATATCAGTAAGCCACTTTCTGTAAAACTCACAGAGGTTAAAGTTATATACGCCTGCCTCTGCCGTTACGTGTGCATCACCTAACCAGCCCATTCTCTCATCCCTCTGCGGACAGTCAATCGGGAAGCCCATAAATCCGTTTGTCTGTGTAAGTGTGCAGGCACGATGGATTTTATTCAAATCCTTATTATCACTTTCAAATGTTCCTGTCACCTCTACCGCCGAATGAATATTTTCTTGCACTACACTGTGCAATATAACACTTGGCGATGATACCGAAATTACTGCATATCTGAAGCCGTGATATGTAAACTGCGGTGCATATTCCTCTACGCCTTTACCGCCCAAAACATATATATCAACCGCATCTGCACCTCGATTTGTTTCGTAGTCCGGCATACCTTCCGGTGTTAATCTCTCGCAGAAATTTATAGTAACACTGTCTCCACTGTTTCCCGATACGGCGATTTTCACCCAACCACTGCGGTTTTCACCAAAGTCATACAGGATCGAATCCTTTAATATCTTCACGTCACACGGCAGATATGTATTGCACACCTTTATCGGAGCTGCATTACACTTTTCAAGCTTTTTTGAAGGACTTTCGACTACAACTGCATTTGCCCAGTCGCAATCGTCAAAGTCAGTTTCATTTACACCGTCTATAACTCTTCTTGCATCGAATTTCTCGCCATCATAAATGCAGCTCTCAACCACCGCACCGTTGTGCATTTTAAAGCTCTCGTCCGTTAAAACGTATTCTGTTTCGCCGTCAATGTATTCTATTTTTACACTTGCTATGGCTCTTACATTACCATACCAACACATACGCCAGTCCCATCTCTTTTTCGGAGCTGCATACTGACCTGTTCCAAGCTCTATAAGCATTACATTTTTCCCCGGCTTTATAAGTGCAGTGATGTCGGCTTCATCATAATATACGTGGTCACGGTAATTTGTCTGAAGCGGTGTAAGCACTCTCTCATCAGACTTTTTGCCGTTTATCCTTAAAGTGTAAAGCCCAAGTCCGCAAATCTGAACCGATACGTTTTTCACTGCCTTTTTCACTGTGAATACTTTTCTTAAAAGCAACGATTCACGTACTTCATTTATGCTGTATTTTATATCCTTTATATTATCAAGAGGATTGCCTTCAAACGAAGCAATTTCATTTATTGCCCTTCCTATCCATTTTGCTTTGTTTATCATTTACAATCACCTCTGTTATTCTTCTCTTTCATTGAACGGAACTGTAACTATAACTTCCATAAATTCACCTGTCTTCTGATTTATGGTAAGTCCGTAATCGTTTCCGTATTTAAACTTCAATCTGCGGTTAATATTTATTAACCCGTTTTTACCTGTGCTTGAATACATACCCGAATCACTTGATAATTTGCTTATCAGTTCCTCGTAATCCTCTGTATCCATTCCGTAACCGCTGTCACGGATTGAAATTTTCACATTATTGTCCTCACAATAGCCACGTATTGTGATTTCGCAGTTTCCTGTATCCGGATTCATTCCGTATTTAAAAATATTTTCTACTATCGGTTGCAGGCACATTCTGATAATTGATACCTGCCACACCTCATCTTCAATATCAATATCAACATTGACATTATTGCGGAAGCGTATTTTTTGTATTGAGAGATATTTTTCCGTTATTGCAATTTCATCCTCAATACACACATCAATATCCTCAACAAGACTGTATCTTAAAATTTCCGACATTCCCATTGTTATATTATAAATATCCTGTTGATCACACGAAAGTGCAATACTTGCCATACAATCAAGCGTATTATAAAGAAAATGCGGATTTATCTGACTCTGCAACGCATAAATCATTGCTTTATTTTCTGAAATTTCCATTTCATAGAGCCGCTGCTGATTAGCTACAATGTTTCTTGTCATTGTTTCCATATTTTCGAGCATTAGATTTATATGCTGTGATATGGAGTTGAACTCAATCGTGTTCATATCACCAAGGCGCTGTCCACCGCCGTTTAAAGTGTATTTATCAAGAAATCTTGAAATATTTTCAGCCGGCTTTGCTATACTCTTATTCAGCAGCAAAATCATAACCAACATTGACAGTGCCACTATAATAATTTCAAGCATTATTATTATAATCTGACGGTTTATTCCGTCGGTTTCACGAATTGCATCTGAGTCAACCTCTGCAATTACTGTCCACATAGTGCAACGTATATGCTTTTGAGCTAATATCGGATTCCTACTCTCCTCAAAATCAAGCTTAACATCAATTTTATCCTCGCTTTCCATCGATTCAAAACAAAGCCTTGTACCTCTGAAAAATCCGTTTTCATACAAAATTTGTCTTGTATTAAAGCGGTTTATAACTGTTATCCTTCCAATTACATCCATACCCACTTTGCCGGTATTATATATATTTACCGGTGCATATGAACATACATAAATATGCTCGTACGGGTTATTGCTGACTGAAAAAAATTGCACATCTTCTTCGTATTTTGTATTTTTCTCCGAGGGAATAAGCTTAAATGCTTCAAATTTTTCTTGCATAGTCGGTTCGTTCAGTAAATAATAGTTTATACCCGCATTATCGGTTATGATAACATTAAAGGTTCCGGGAATGGTCTTGTTTCCCTCCTGAACAAGCTTTTGGAGCTGAGTAAAATAATTGTCTTTTTCCTCGCTATTTTCCGCTAGCAAAAAGTCCTTGATTAAATTATTACTGACCGCAATATTCTGCATTGATTTTGAATTATTGATGCAATCCTCAATCCTGTTATCAATCTGAACAAGGAGATTGTTTACATCGTTTTGCTTTTGCTTTTGCATTAAACCGGAAAGATAGGCGAAGTGAAAGAATTGCATAATTAAAATAACTGCAACTACTACTGAATTTATTATAACTATATCTTTTCTTAAACTTCGCCTTGTTTTCATAGCTTTTCTGCCTCCGGCTTTAATTTTTTTTAATTATAAACTAAAATCCATATCTTTTACTTTAACTGTACCAACGTGAACGCCGACTACATTTTCCTGAACAATTTCCATTGCAGTCTTAGTCGGAACCTCTCCGCTTGTTGTTATAATGTCGTTAAGATTTAACATACTTATTTTAAGTGAAGGTGTTAAAAATTCTTTTTTCATTATTACATCCTCCTTATTCCATTGTCACAAGTGAATTTACAACTGTATCTGTAATTGCACTTACTGCCACATTTGATACTGCAAAGTTCTCAATGTATAAGCCGTCAATATACAATGCAGCACTTACATTACCCTCACCACTTAACGCTGTGCCAAATGCAGTGTTGAAATCTGCTTTTGCATCGCTTTCGTTTGTGATTTTCCATGCAATACCGTTTACTGTGTAGTTGTTTGGTGTAACACTTATTGCAATACCTGTTGCCATATCGTCATCCGAAACCTTTACCGAGTGAACGTTTGTAACTTCAGCTGTTGCATCTACTAACGGAACCTCTTCCCAAGTGAGTGTCGGATATCCGAAGTTGTAGTCTGCATTGATGTTCTTAACAAAGGCTGTACCGATTCCAATACCGTCGAGAGTCTTGATTCCAGCAGTTGCCGTACCCTTTGCCTGTTCTGCCCAGTCAGCTTTATCAACCCACTGGAATGTGTCGTAATAAAGATTTGTAATTGTTGTTGATGCATGATTGTCTCTAACTGCACCAACAATCTTTGAATAGCTCTCGTTATAGTTATACTTACCTGCATAGCAGTTCTCAATAGTTGAAGCTGAACCGCTCGCATTCACGATACCGATTAAGCCTGAAACCAATGCCTCAGTATTAACATTCTCACCGATAACTCTGTTCACTGCATAGCTATTCTTTACTGTTACATTGTCTCTGATCTGACCAATCAATGCACCGGCGATATCGCCTGATGTTGTAAGATCTGATAAAGTAACTGTTCTTACATAACAGTTATCAATAGTTGCACCTTCTCTTGCGTGACCTACAAGACCGCCCGCAAAGCGTGCACCGCTTGTACCTGTGTAGCCGTATGAAATCTCAATATTTTCTATACCTACATTCTTGATTGTAGCAGCTTTTACTCTTGCAAAGAGACCAATTTCAGTATTTGTTTCCGGTGTTGCATTTACAATCTTAACATTGCTGATTGTATTTTCGTTACCATCAAATGTACCCTGGAAAGCCTTATCCTGTGTACCTACCGGGTTAATCTCTGCGCCATCAAAGTCGAGGTCGTTTGCGAGTGTTACTGTCTTACCTGCAAATGTTGTGCCTTCTGTAACAAGCTTTGCAAAGCCAATGAAATCAAGCGTGTCTGAAATGGTGAAGCTTGTAGCATCCGGATTTGCTGTGTACCAGCTTGTGTCATATGTAGCAGCCGGAACAGTTTCCCATGATAATACCGGATAACCGTCGTTGTATTCCGGATTTGTGTTTACTGCAAATGCCGAACCTAAGGTTATTGTTGACGCAAGTGTTTTTAAATCATCAGCACTTACGCTTGTAGCCTTATTTGAACCCGTTGATGTATGCGAACCGGCTGTGTCATAATAAACATTTGTAAGCACTGCATTTCCGTTAGTTATATTACCTACACCGATTGACTTGGTGCTTCCAAAGCTAAGTCCACCTGTATATAAGTTTGTTAACTTATCTGAACTAGAACTATCTAACAAACCGATAATGCCGCAAGCTCTTGAATTTACGGTTATTGTCCCAACAGTAAAGTCTGTTGAGTATGAATTTGAGATAGTTACTCCGCCTCTTGACTTACCAACAAGACAGCCAAACGAACCAACCGTGCCACCGCCTGCTAATGTAACGTTACGAGCAAAACACTTTTCCATAGTTGCACCCGAATCTCTCAACTCACCCACTAAGGCGCCTACATTTACACCTGTATTTGAGCCGTTTGAAGCTGTTATCGAAACAGTCACAGTGTCAAGACCGAGATTCTTAATCGTACCACTTGCAATTCTGCCGAATAAGCCTATGCTCGCATCTGTTGCGGTATCTACCACCGTTACGTTGCTGATAATATGGTTTCCGCCATCAAATGTACCATTGAACGCTTTTGATGACGAACCTACCGGATTAACAGATTTTCCGCCCATATTGAGGTCAGCAGCAAGTATAACTGTCTTATTTTTAAAAGTATCTGCTGTTATTCCGTCAGCTGTTCCGCTTACAATTTTTCCGAAGCCTACGAACTCCGCCGGAGTATCAATGGTAAAGCTTGTGTCTGTCGTATTATACCAGCTTGTATCAACAGTTGTACCATCCCACGCACTTGCTGCTGATGCCGGCATAACAAGTGTTCCTAACACCATTGCTGTTGAAAGCAATGCTGCTAAAATCTTTTTTGTTTTCATTTCTTCTCCTCCTGTTTTGTTGAATTTTCTATATTTACTGCGTTTGTCCTTTGTCCTGTTTGTATTTCGAGGGTGTTATATTATAATATTTCTTGAATATTTTATTGAAATAATAATAATCATATCCAAGGTATTCTGCAATCTGCTTTACTGTCATGGTTGTTGTTGTTAAAAGCTCCGCAGCCCGCTCCATTCTTACACGCATAAGGAATGTTGTGAAATTACAGCCCATATTCTTATTGAATAAATAACAACAATATGTCAGATTTATATAGAATTTCTTCGAAAGCTCGCCAAGATATAATTTCTCACGATAGTGAGTTCTTATATAATTGACCATACTTTCAAATGCCTTATTATCAATCTCTGTTATTTCATTCTTCGGCTCAACTTCATTTTCTTCATCCAGACTGAGTCTGAGATTCTGCAGAAGCTCGTCTGCATGGTCCTGCGAAATTGGCTTTAAGCAGTATTCAAATGCACCGTACTTTATCGCAAGCTGTGCATCCTCAAATTTCGAGTATGCACTTATGATTACCGCTTTGCACTTGCTGCCGTGCTCTCTGATTTCCCTCAAGGCTTCAAGACCTGATTTACCTCGCATTTTTATATCTAAAAACACAACATCCGGATCTATCTCCTTAACAAGTCTGACCAGTTCCTCGGCACTGTCCGCTTCTGCCGCAAGCTCAAAGCCGTAATCTTCCCATTTAAACAGCTTCTTTATTTTCTCAAGCGCCCAGAATTCGTCGTCCGCTATGATAACATTATACAAAACAATCACTCCATAAATTCAAATTTCGACATCTAAATTATATATTATTTCAATCAAAAGTGTCAACCCTTTACCGCTCCGACAGTCATACCTTTTACAAAGTATTTCTGGAAGAACGGGAATACAACCAGGATAGGACCAGCAGCAAGTATACACATTGCCATTCTTGTACTTAATGTAGGCATTTCCTGCATTCCTGATGTTGCCGTATATTCAGCAGCCTCAGGGCTGTTCAGGAATTCTATATTCCTCATTAAGGTCATTAACATATATTGCAGCTTTACCTTGCTGTCGTCATCAATATAAAGCATTGAATAATACCACTCATTCCAGAATGTTAATATAAGCAGCAGTCCAATGGTTGCAAACGCCGGCTTTGAAAGTGGTACAATAATTTTTGTAAATATACCAAACTCTCCAAGTCCGTCCACCTTTGCCGCTTCTATCAGCGACACCGGAATTGACTGGAAATACCCCTTCATAAGCATAATATTCCATGCCGAGCAAAGTCCTGGAATTATAAGTGCCAGCATATTATCCTTTAAGTGAAGCCACTTTGTGATAAGGATATATGTAGGAACAAGTCCGCCGTTAAAAAGCATCGTAAAGAATACATAGAACGCAAGTATTCTTTTATATGCAAAGTCCTTACGGCTCATAACATATCCACAGGTTGAAACGCACCAGAGTCCAAGCAGTGTACCAACAATAGTTGTTATAATTGTAATCTTATATGCGTTCAAGACCTTTGTAGGAACTGCAAATATCATCTTGTAAGCATCAAGTGTAAATTCATTCGGAAGCATTGCATATCCACGTGTCATAATCTCGTTCTGAGACTGGAATGATGACCCCAGAATCACAAGGAACGGATACAGACAGCATAGTGCCAATACAAGTAATATTAAATGAATGAAAACACCGAATACCTTTTCTGATGTTGATTTAACCTCTCCATCTTCTCTGATTTTTCTCTTCACTAATATCACCTCCTTAGAATAATGCACTGTCTTCTTCTACCTTTTTAACAATGGCATTGGTTGTAACCACAAGGATAAAGCCCAATACTGCCTGATAGAAGCTGGCTGCCGCTGACATTCCAACGTCACCCAAATTGATTAACGAACGGTAAACGTATGTATCAATAATATCTGTTGTTGAATACAGAAGCGGTGAATTGAGTGTAAAGTTATAGAACAGACCAAAATCACCGTAAAATACCTTACCTACCTTTAAGATAGTCATTATGATAATCATATTTCTGATTCCCGGAATGGCAATGTGCCAGCTCTGCTGCCACTTTGTTGCACCATCTACTCTCGCTGCTTCAAAAAGACTCTTGTCGGTTCCCATCAATGCGGCATAATAAATTACTGCATTATATCCGACTGTTTTCCAAATTTCTGCAATTATTAGTATCGCAGGCCATTTCCCTGGTTCGTTATACCACATTACAGGCTCTATTCCAAATACTCCCAAAACCTTGTTTATGATACCGTAATCCATATCAAGAAATACTCTTGCGGCATATGCTGCTACTACCCAGGAAATGAAGTGCGGCAAAAACATTGCTGTCTGGTAAAACTTAACTGCTCTGTTTGTGAGCTCGTACAGTAAAAGTGCTACTGCTACCGATGCACTTGTTCCTAAGATAATAAACGCAACATTGTACAAAATTGTGTTTCTCGTAGCTGTTACAATCTCGGGATTGTTAAACAGAAACTCAAAATTCTCAAGCCCGCACCATTCACTGCCAAAAAAACCAAGCGACGCTTTGTAATCCTTGAATGGCAATACAAGGCCGTATAGCGGAATATAGTTAAATACAAAAAGATATATAACCGCCGGTAAAGCAAGAATAATTAACGGGAGATTTGCCTTAAAGGTTTTAAATCCATTCTTTTTTTTCGGGCTTGTAAGAACCATTTCTTCTTTTTTTGCTTTAATCATATATTGTCACACTTTCTTAGTTTACTTTACTTCTCCATTCTTCAAGCTGCTTGTTTGCTTCTGCAAGAATCACATCTATTCCTGCATCCTCAAGTCTCTTTAATACATCAGCATAATACGTTTCAAAGTCGTCCATGCATCCGTTCTTGAATACCGGCTCACATTCGCTGATGATTGATGTCACCTTTGCGTACTCTGTCTTTACTGGGTCTGAATTGAAACTGAATCCTAAAGTTCCCGATACGCTTGCCGTCTTTGTCATTTCCTGCATACGTTCAAGTGATTCCTTTGAATTCCAGTCTGAATCCCACTGATCAAATAACGGTCCTACATAGTTATGATAGATTGTCCAGGTTGAGTCAGTACCTGATACCGGAATTACTGACTTTGAGCCGATCTCTGCACTTCTTGCTTCATCAACAACATAGTTTACGCCTTCAATACCG
>JAZQHZ010000029.1:0-6861 GCA_045540855.1 Clostridia bacterium | reverse complement strand
AACAGACAATTCGTACACATATACGGATACAAAGTCTGAAAGCGGAAAAACAAATCAGATTAACGTAGATTTTTCCGCTCACGGAACCGCACGTGATAAATTTGCAAACTATTATAACACGAGCGGCGAAGATGCAAAATTTGCCCACGTCAGATTTTATTTTTCTACTCAGGATTCAACCCCCGAGGGAGAGGATAATCTTTACACTGTAGGTCTCAGAATTTCCCAATATATAGGAAAAACCTCATCTTTCCGCTTCAATATTGGTGCGACGCTGAGCCTTTGGGGCGGAGATTCGCAGTCATCGGGCTATGCTCTCAATCAAAGCTATGTGCACAGTGCGACTCAAAACCCTGTAGAAAATAAGGTTGACTATATTCAGGATTGCGAAAATGGTGTTATTTATCTTATTATAAATGATGTTCTTACTGCATTCGGCAGCGATGGTACGAGAGATGGGAAGTTTTACGGCTTTGATATTTCAAAAAGTGAAACCTACTGGGATGCCGGAGATAAGTTCATTGCGAAGTTTGATGATGAACCATTCCACACCTTATATAACGATACAGCAGATTACGAGGTAACGATAGAAGATGTGCTTAAACACGCAGGTATTTCCTACGATGTTGTTGCACCTTATACCGCGCAGATTCAGTCATCGGTTGATTATGTAACAAAGAACTCAACCTTTGTACACGAAAAACAGGAGCCTTTCTTAGTAACAGGCCCCGGACTTAATATTCAGGTTGAGGACGCGAGTTATACCCGTCATTACGATATTACTGTAGACCGTTTTGCGGCAGATACTAAAGCCCTTAAAAGTAACTACGGAAATAACGAGACTCCTTCAAGCAGCGCCACACCTCATATAGAGGTGAAATTTGAGGTAGAGGAGAAGGCTAATTACAATATATGGGTGCGTACATATGGTGCAACCTCCGGTTCTGACTCCTTCTTCTACGCATTCGGAGCCAACGACTATAAGCAACAAGCTATGACGCGAGGAGCGTATTACTGGTACAGAGTTCACGGTCAGATTTTCGAGCCTGGGAATGAATACAAGCTTCGCCTTCGTTCAAGAGAAAACGGTGGTGTAATTGACAGCGTACTTATCACTCGTGTGCCGGGACATATTCCGTCAGGACGATATGGCGAGCTTCCTGCCCAGCTTCAGAACAAAGTGGATGTACTCAATGCAAGTGAGTATACTGCTCCGCCCGTAAATCCTCCAAAAAATACACACCCGAGAGTGCTCTTTATGAAAGATGATATTCCCCGAATAATTGAAAATATGAAAGCACCGGAAAATAGCGCGGTGCTTGAGCAATATAATAAATTCCTTAGTGAAGAAATCGAGTATGACAGAACAACATATTCCGCTACAAATTTAGCACGAATTGAAGTGTATGCACTTGATTACGCTTTGTATGGAAATAAGGAGCACGGAAAGGCGGCAATAAAAGGTATACTCGCTATGCTCGAAAATGTATCCCTTGCAAACACAGGACTTATATATCGAGAAGCAGGACATTTTGTACATATTGCCGGCAAGGTTTACGACTGGTGCTACGGCCTTCTTACACCGGCGGAGCGTGATAAGTTGCTTTTGAATTCAGTTATTCATGCAGGAAGCATGGAAAACGGCTGGCCTCCCGAAAAGCAGCATGGCTTTACAGGACACGGTGCCGAGGCACAGCTTCTTCGTGACGTATTAACCCTTGCAATTGCAGTTTATGACGAGCGTCCGGATTTGTGGGATTTTGCAGGTGGAAGGTATTTTCAGGAATATGTTCCTTCAAGACTTGAGTTTGACACAGGACTTCTGCAGGGAAGTGACTACGGTTTATACCGACAGATGTGGAGCGCATATTCCTATGCTCTTATGAAAGGAATGGGAGCAGAAGTTCCCATTGACCTTGAAAAGTATGAGGATAATACCCTCTGGCAGCTCTATTTCCGCCGTCCCGATGGACAGATGATGCGTGACGGTGATATCTCTGCCGGCGATAAGAATCAGATGTGGAAATACTGGGAAGATTTCCAGATGACATATCTCCTTGATTCATATCTTACGAAAAACCCCTACCTCAAGCTTGAATTTGCACGTATAGCACAGGGGCTTAACCAGCATACAGGCAGTGATGACTATTCATCAACTGCCGATGCAATAATTTTCCTTGAAGCAGATACTCCTATTGCGAAAAACTATGATAGCCTGCCGCTTTCCAAATATTTTGGCTCAGGTATCGGTGAAATAATCGCCCGTACAGGTTGGGAGGACGGAGCAGAGTCTCCCTCTGTAGTTGCACAAATGAAGGTGCAGGAGCATCAGGTTAACGGTCATATGCACCTTGATGCAGGTTCCTTCCAGCTTTATTACAAGGGAATTCTTGCTTCAGAATCAGGTGTTTACCAGGGTGCAAATAACTCCACAAGCGGTGCAGGTGCCACAGCATACGGTTCTGAGCACTTTAATCAGTATCAGACAAAGACTATTGCACACAATGCAATGCTTGTGTACGACCCGAGTGAAGGTGACGGTTCTTCCTCCCGAAAAACAATTAATGACGGTGGTCAGAGAAGCGTTCATAATGCTAGCGAGATGAGATATCTTTCTGTCAATGAGGATGATTACAAGGTCGGCGAGGTACAGGGAATGGAAATTGACCCTTCCAATCCAAATAAGCCTGCGTATTCCTACCTTAAAGGCGATATCACAAATGCTTATACAAATAAGGTTACAGACCACAAGCGTTCATTTATGTTCCTGAACCTTGACAATGAAGATATTCCGGCGGCGTTGATTGTTTTCGATAAGATTGATTCAAGCAATGCAGGATTTAAGAAAACCTGGCTTCTTCACACCATTGAAGAACCTGAGATTAACGGGAACCAGACCGTGGCAAAGAGAACATACGAAAGCTCCGTTAAAGCATACGGATATAACGGAAAACTTACTCTCGATACACTTCTTCCCAAGAACAGCAAGATTGAGAAGGTTGGCGGCGAAGAAACGGGTTGGTACACCGTTAACGGAAAGAATTATGACGGTCAGAAGTTTGCCACTGAAACAGATGAAGGTCAAACTTGGAGAGTAGAGGTTTCTCCCACAGCAAGTAACACGGCAGACCATTTCCTAAATGTAATGCAGGTAAGTGATGCTGATAAGGAAAATTATCTTCCCACAGAGCTTGTGGAAAATGATATGTTTTATGGTGTCACAATCAGTGACCGAGCAGTATTCTTCTCTAAAAACGGTAATCGCACTGAGGGCGATTTTGAAATCTCAATCCCCGGAAGCGGTAAATACCAGTATACAATCTGTGATGTTTCAGCCGGTGTATACGAAATAACTTCGGGCGGAAACACTCAGAAAATCGGTGTTACAGAAGAAGGCGGCGTACTTGCATTTTCTGCTGAAGCAGGAAATGTATCCGTACATAAGACAGATGAGAAAGCTCCCGAGGCAATAAAAGCAGAGATTCCTGCTCCACAGGATACCAACAAGGTAAGTCTTCGTATAGATAATGTATTTATCTATGACGAAAACGCTCCTTATGTTAAAGAAGGAACAACTGTAATTTCTGCAGATTCACTCGCCCGTCAGTATGGAATCAATATCTCAGACGACGGAAATAAGGTGAAAATCTGGAATAAAACGAAAAGTATTGAACTTCAGGCAGGTAACACTACGGCACTTACTGCTGATGGAGAAATGACACTTCCCATAGCACCGTGGTATGAGAATGGTAGGATGTGGGTGCCTCTCCGCCAGGTGACAGAGGCATTAGGCGGAAGCGTTTCATGGGATAAAACTGCAAACACAGTTTATATAGTTTCTCCGGCAAGAGACCTCTCACTTCCCGAGGGATATGTAAGGGTTGAAGAAGTATTGCCCGACGATGGTACAGTTGACGGTGGGAATGTAGCGGAAAATGTAATTGATGAAATTCCGGAAACCATTTGGGCATCCAACGGTAAGGGAAGATATATTACTCTTATCCTTGAAAAAGAAGCAGATATTGATGCAATCGAAGTGATGTTCAATCCTAATTCAGGCCGTAACGCAGCATTTGAGGTGGAAATTTCAACTGACGGACAGAATTACCAGAAGATTTATTCCGGTACAGCGAACGGTGCTGTTGAATCAGGAGCATGGGAACGTTTTGAGTTCGGCTCCGTTCAAAAGGCGAAGTATGTAAGATTTGTAGGTCAAGGAAGTAACATCAGTAACTGGAATGCTGTTCAGGAAATCAGAATTTCCGGAAAATGATAGTTAGCGAAAGGTAGGGAAGCTTTTATGAATAAATTCATCAAAAATGTTATTGCACTTTTATGTGTATTTTCAATGCTTAGCTCATTGGCGGTTTTTGCCGCCGATGAGACGCATATTGTTTTCACAAGAGACGGCAATAATGTCACGGCAACGGCAACTGTAACTGCCGACGGAGAGGAAAAAATCCTCGTTGTAACCTCTTATAAAAACGGATTACTTGAGGAAATTAAAACAGATAGAGGCACTGGAAGTACTCTCTCGGCAACTGTAAAAGCAGGCGTTGATGAAGTTGTCGCCAATGTAATTGACAGTTTTGGCGGAGAAACCTTTTCTTCAAAAGCCGTATATGCCGCAGATACAATAAATATCAGAGGAATAAGGGTAAACGGTAAAGAAGTTCCCGGATTTTCTGACGAATCCAATGAATATACCCTTCAATGTGAAGAAGGTGCGGCAAACATTGAGGTAATTCTTGAGGATTCTACTACTAAAGTAGAAATTACCGGCAATACCTCACCGGGAAATGCTAAAGTTGAGCTTACAAGCTCCAGAGGAAGAAAAAGGGTAATCACCCTTAACCTCTACGATACTGAGGAAAAAACCTATACACTTTCAAATCTCACATATATGATTGGTAATGAAGAATATGAAATTGAGGGTTTCAACCCCGACACTCTTTCATATTTTGTTGAGCTTCCGGATAACACAATGAGCGTCAGACTTAATCCTGATACAGTTGGACAGGTAAAAACATATGTTAACGATACATGGGTTTCCACAATAGACGAAGTTGCGCTTGGCTCTATTGTGGATGTAGCGTCAAACGCATATCCCTATAAGCGTAATTCGTTGAATAATCTTATTCCTATCAAAAACGAAATTGCAACCGCCGAAGTAGTTGTATCAAATGGCAAAGAGGGAAAAAACAATAAAGAGACTACATATACAATTGAGTTTACGGCTCGCCAGCCCAGACTTACAGAATTCAATTTGACGGGTTGCGTAGATGATCGCATCAAGCCTGCATTCGTAGGTGGAAGTGCGGTAAATAACGACAACGGAACATTACCTCTCAGCGACAGAGGATGGGCGGTAGGTAATATATCAGAGTCACTCTTGGGCGGAAGCGCGTTTATGTTCGTTGCTGAAAATAAAAACAGCGGACAATGGTGGTATGATAATTCCTCAGGTGAATACTTCAATTTTACTGCCGACACTCCCGGAAGAATAACAATACTCTCTGCTAATACCTTTACCAATTCTTCTGAGTACAACAATGACGGTTGGTCGGGTTTTTCTATGATTGCGCCTAAAATTCCCGTTGGTGAAAATTACAGACAGATTCCCAAGGATTGGAATAATTACGCAGAATGTAATACTGAAGACAGAATACCTGAATATTTTATGAGCTGTGTACAATATAATGCAGCTAATGCAACATCTAAACGTGCACAGGAACCATGGATTAATTACACAACTGAATTTGACTCACTTCCAAGTGGTGGTATGGGTCACGGATATACAAAAGCCTTTGAAGCAGGAGAAAATGTAAGTGTATATCATTCTGGAAGAAAAGATGGAAATTCAATTATGATGATGGCTGTTATAACATGGGATGATAATGCTGTACAGCACGCTCCAGACGTTGAAACAGAAATAGTTGGTGGAGAAGAGGAGCTTCTTCCTGAGCTTCCTTCACTGAAAATTTCAGATCCAAATCTTATTATTGATGTGTTGTTTGATGAAAATACAGACACTACATCAAATATTTGGAACGATGAAAGCGGTAAGGATAATCATATTACTCTTGATTCCGGCGTAGGGCAGTGGGTGCAAAACGGTTACAAGGTAGAAAGCGGAACAGGAAAAATAGAGCTTCCCGAGGCTGTTACAGATACGCTTAACACAAATCTTTGTACTATTCAGTTTGAAATTTCGGATATCGATATTGCTGAAGGATGCGACAGCGTAGGTGTATTCTCTATAACAGATAATGTGTTCATTTACGCTTCTGATACAGATGCAAGACTGTGGTGGGCAACGACTGCTCTCAGAAGACCGCGTGTTCCTTTTGAAGATATTACCTCAGGAATACATACTATCACAATTGATAAGGAAAATCAGACAATAAATTGGTATATCGGAACAGAGCTTGTCGATTCAAGAACAATGAATGCAACAGATAAAACTACAGAAGCATTATCATTCGGTACAGATGACACCGAATATTCAGGTAGTGTAATTTTCAAGAGCTTTAAAGTATATAACAGAGTTCTTACAGAAGCGGAAATCACAGGAGGTGAGGCTGAATGAAAAAAAGAATATTGGCAATTATCACCGTTCTTATTATGATTCCCACTGCTGCGTTTGCATCGATTGAGATATCTTTGGATAAGGAATCGGACAGAATAAATGTGCAGGGAGAATCTACAAACAATAACGTCAGTCTGATGCTTCTTAATCCCGGTTATACCCTTTTAGACACGGAAGATGTTACACTTTCCGATGCAGTTCTTTTCTACAGACCGATAGATGTAACAAACGGCGAATATTCTTATTCAATTAAAATGCCTTCCACTTCCGAA
>JAZQHZ010000028.1:0-5598 GCA_045540855.1 Clostridia bacterium | reverse complement strand
TACTGTGCATGATGTCTTACATGCTGACTGGCATGATGTCTGGCACTCGCCGCAACCGCCGTGCTTTGCTGTCTCCTTTAAGTTTGCCTTGTTTAATGTCTGTACGTGCTTCATTTCTGAATACCTCCTGAATTAAAATTATATTTACTTTACCATTATATCATACTTTATTTAAAAAATAAAGCCTTTTTTGAAAATTTTTCAAATTTTTTTTATTTTTTATCTCTTTTCCCTCTCAAAGCCTGTTTTTTATTGACCTTTCAGCAATTTTGTTGTATAATAAAACCAAGAATATATGCAAGGAGGGATTTATATGGCACGTACTATACTGCATTGCGACTGCAACGGATTTTATGCGTCCGTTGAGTGTGCCTTAAATCCCGAGCTGAAAAACGTACCTATGGCTGTCGGCGGCAGTGTAGAAAACCGCCACGGAATAATCTTAGCCAAGAACGAGCTTGCGAAAAAATACAACATCAAAACAGCGGAAACCATTCATCAGGCAAAGCAAAAATGCCCAGATTTGGTAATCGTGCCGCCGCATCACGACCTTTATCACGAATATTCAAGGCGTGTATTTGAGATTTACACACGCTATACCGAATTTGTCGAGTCGTTTGGGCTTGACGAGGCGTGGCTTGATGTTACAGGCAGCCGCAGGCTATTTGGCGACGGCAAGACAATTGCCGACAGACTCCGACGCGAGGTCAAAGAAGAAACCGGGCTTACCATTTCTGCCGGAGTGTCGTTCTGCAAGGTATTCGCAAAGCTTGGCAGTGACTACAAAAAGCCCGATGCAACCACCGTATTTTCCGAGGAAAACTGGCGACAGTTCATAATGCCTATGGGCGTTGAAAACCTGCTCTATGTCGGAAAATCCACACTTGCATCATTGCACAAATCAGGAATTGCCACCATCGGCGACCTCGCCTCGGCAAATCCCGAAATGCTCACAAAAACCATCGGCAAGCTCGGCACAAAGCTTTATGAATATGCCAACGGACTTGACGATGAGCCTGTAAAGTCGATATATGACAGTGAGGAAATCAAATCGGTAGGCAGAGGAAAAACCTTTGCCACAGACCTTTCGGGCGAAGAAACGTTACGTGCAGAAATCCGGGCTTTGTCTGAAGATATTGCTCAAAGAATGCGTGAAAAGGGCTTGAAGTGCCGCACTGTTCAGCTGCATATCCGTGACCCGAAATTCAAGACGATTTCAAGACAGATGAAAACCGAGCACCCGACATATCTTGCAAAGGACATCTGCGAAACGGCAATGGTGCTGCTCAGGCAATCGTGGAACATGCGAAATCCTGTGCGGATGCTTACGGTTACGGGGCTTAATCTGATAGACGAAAACGCAGTCACAGAGCAGATAAGTCTGTTTGACGATAATTCAGAGAAACGACAAAAGGACGATAAGCTTGCCAAAACTATGGATGCACTGTCATTGAAGTTCGGCAAGGACGTGTTCAGAAAATAAAGCATCGGAGCTTGTTGCTCCGATGCTTTAATGTTCAATTTTATACGTTTTTGTTACAGCACCGTCTTTTAAACAAATCTCATAAAACACAGGATCCACTGTTCCCGATTCAATATAGTATCCCAAAACTTTACTCTGTGCTTCTTCAGACGACACTACATTATCTGGCTCGCCCAGCAATGCAATTATTTCATCCTCTGTCATATCTGATATATTGTATTCCCGTTCCAAATCCTTTATCATAAGATGGCGATGCTCTCTGTCGCTACTCCAGCCCTCCGGCGTAAAATTATGCATCTGCACCGCACAAACAGCAATGAATACACATAATACGGCTATAATTATGGATATTATTTTTTTCATTGTTTGTCCTCCTGATTATATGCTAATTTAGTATTTTTTCTTTAAAATAGCAAGTGCAATTCCATATGCTGAAATTATAGATATTGAAATTACCCCTAAAATCGGAACAATATCCATTATATACTCCGCACCTGTCATACGCAGCATCAGAAAAGCAATAATTATAATCGGTGAACATATCGAAAAAGCAATACTTTTTGCTTTAGTTTTAATCATAATATTTCTCTCGTCAAATTTTTCTGTTATGTACTTTTCCGGTCCTCCATTTTTTTCAATCTCGCCTAAATAAGCACTTGCACCCATTGCCGTAAACAGAATCAGTAATATAGAAATCCCAGACAAATCCTCATTTTTATTCCCACTCAAGCCTGACCAAAGCAATACGGCCACTCCTATGGCACCCACGACAAATGATGAAATCAGTACTATTTTCATTCTTCTTTTCAAGTGTTCCGCCGTAAGAACTCTTTTTCGAGTTATTGCTGTATCAAACGCAAATTCTTCTGCA
Organism: Clostridia bacterium; assembly: GCA_045540855.1. Classification (GTDB taxonomy): domain Bacteria; phylum Bacillota; class Clostridia; order UBA1381; family UBA1381; genus UMGS1958. Next base: position 3,244 of record JAZQHZ010000028.1, on the reverse strand, counting down.
TTTTTTCCCTTATTTCCAAAAACATATCCCGACGTCAGAGCACATACAACAAACGGAGCAAGGGCTACCCATTTATTAAACACAACATCAAAGCAAGAATTTAAAAGGATCATACTAATAATCATCACTATTCCTACGATATAAATGACAATAGCTGTTGCTGCCTTTATCTTCTTAAAATCCATTCCTTACCCCTCCTCAAAAATGAATACTTCCTCAATCTGCTTTTCAAAAAAGCGTGCAATTTTATATGCCAGCTGAAGTGATGCGTTGTATCTGCCGTTTTCTAAAGATATTATCGTCTGACGTGTTACTCCCACTGCTCCTGCCAGACCATCCTGCGTTATGCACTTTTTCTCTCTAAGTTCACGTATCCGGTTTTCCAAACGCCCGCCTCCTTTTGTAAAGTTTGCTTTACATTTTTATTATAGCATATACCTGCACAGATGTCAAGCACGCTTTACATTTTTACACAAAAAAATTACGGTGCAGGTTTTGCACCGTGATTTTTTGACACCATAATTAAAACTTTCCCAGTTTAAAATCCTTTATCATCTGATTTGTAATCGACTTCGGATCGTCGTCTGCTTCTACCTCTGTTCTCTTCATCCATACACCCTCGCAAAGCTCATTGCGGTCAAGCTTTATTTCGTCGCTTCCGTCTACATCGGCAATGTAGCCCATAAGCACCGAGCCGGAGAAAGGCCACGGCTGTGAGCCGTAGTATCGCAGATTTTTCGCCTTTATTCCCGTCTCCTCCATCACCTCACGCACTACCGTTTCCTCTATCGTTTCGCCGATTTCGGTATAGCCGGCAATCAGTGCATACCGCTTATACGGTCCGTGTGCATAGCGTGTGAGGAGAATTTTATCATCGTTTACAAGTGCCACAATCACCGCCGGGGCAATCTGCGGATATAGTGTATTATTACAGTGCGGACACACCATCGCCCGCTCCGTTTTTGAGTGATTCATCTTTTTTCCACACACTCCGCAATACTGCGACCTCCTGTACCAGAAAGCAAGGCTTGCACCGCACACTGCCGCAAAGCCTACCCACTGCGGCTCAAAATATCTCAGCTTGATATTTTTCATCCGCACCTTGAATTGCGACACATCAGCACCTACGCACAGAAAAAATCGCTTGTCGTCAATCGAGAAAAGATATGTGAATTTCTTATTTCCGAAAAGGCGTTTCGTGTCCCTGTATTGAAAGAACTCAAACTCCTTATTCTTGAAAACCGTCTCACCCTTTTCGTATATCAGCACATAATCATCATCCGATATCACAGCCGTCGGGTCATATGCATTATTGAATTTTTTCGGATAAAGCTCGTGAAACATAATCTATTCTCCTAACAGTTTTATCAAGGTCGGCTCTAATGAAAACTCCTTTGTGAGCCGTTCAATTTCGCCCCTTGCCCTAGCTTTCGCCATTTCGCTCACACCCGTTTTCACCGCACGGATAAGCAGGTTTTTGGGTGTATGCTCCATATCAATAAATTCCAGCACCTGCGTTTTATAGCCGCACATTTCAAGTGCATTTGCACGTATTGCATCCGTTGCAATCGCCGCAAAACGCTCCTTTAAAATTCCGTATCTTGTAAGTATACCAAAGTCCTCGCTTTTAATCTGCGAGTTCAGCTCGTGCTGACAACAGGGGACACTAAATATATATTTCGCATCCCACTTAATTGCATTGTAAAGTGCAAAATCCGTTGCTGTATCGCAGGCATGAAGGGTTATTACCATATCAATATCTCTGTCTGTTTTATAGCCGTTTATATCGCCAAGCTCGAATTTAAGATTAGTGTATCCGTACTTTTGTGCCGCCTCATTGCACTTCTTTATTACATCGGCTTTGAGGTCAAGACCTGTGATATTCACCTTTTTATGAAGAATTTCAGTGAAATAATAATATAGCACAAACGTCAGATACGATTTTCCGCAACCAAAATCTATAATATTTATTTCGTCCTTTTTGATTTTTGACGCTTCGTCGTCGATTATTTCAATAAAACGGTTAATCTGGCGGTATTTGTCATACATTGAATTTACCACCTTGCCTTCGGCAGTAAAAATACCCATATCAACAAGCGGTGCCGCCGCAGTTGCCGCATCTATGATATAGTTCTTTTTGCGGTTGTGTGTGTTTTCAAGCTTTGGTGCAGTTACATTGCCCTTTTTCTTGAACGTAACCTTGCCCTTTGACGAAATCATAACCATAAATTCAGTAGTTCCCGAAAATGCGTTGCATTGCAGATAGCTCTGCGTTAATTCCACGCAATAGCTACAAAGCTCATTTTCTGAAATATTTTCGTGAAATGCCTGCTTATCGGTGAACTTTTCCGCCTGATAGCCGTCTTTTTTTGCGGTTATTACGATTTTGCGGTATTTCTCCACCTTGTTTTTCGGCTTCGCAAATATTAGTTTCTGCGGTTTTGCCGCAATTATTTCTGTAAATATTTTATCCATTGCATTTGTTCCTTTATTATCGTTTATACTATTGTACACCAAAACAGTTATTTTTTCAAGTATAAATGTTTAAAATCCGCTATTTTTCATATAATAAATAAAACGAAAAAAGAGGTTTATTTTATGGCTATTTTCAATTTCAAAAAGAAGGAAGTATCAAATCCGCAGCTTTTAGCAACCCAGGACGGCGAGGTTATCCGCCTTGAAGAGCTCAATGACGGTGTATTCTCGCAAAAAATCATCGGTGACGGATTCGCAATCCGTCCCATTTCAAACGATGTATACTCACCCGTTTCGGGAAAAATATCACAGATTGCAGACACTCTCCACGCCTACGGCATAACCACGTATGACGGGCTTGAAATACTGGTACACATCGGACTTGATACAGTGGAATTAAACGGCGAAGGATTTGTCCCGCTCGTCAAAGAGGGACACGAAATAAAGGCAGGCGAAAAGCTTTCAGAGGCGGATATTGAGTTTATTTCCTCCAAGGGCTATGCAACGGATACGGTGGTGCTTGTCACAAATATGGACAAAATAAAGGCGTTTGATGTGACCTATGGAACAGCAACAGGCGGCGAGAGCGTGGCATTGCGGTATGTGGTATAAATTAATGTTTATCGGCTTAGTTTGCACTTATTCAAACGATTCAAACGGGCTCTGCCCCAAGACGTTCAGCATTGATTGCTTGCAACGTATATCCCCGGTTCTTTTTCTGTCATCAGCAACAGAAAAAGAACGAAAAAGAATGCCGTTCAAGACGTTC
>JAZQHZ010000027.1:0-2593 GCA_045540855.1 Clostridia bacterium | reverse complement strand
GGTGATGAGTGGAATGAAACGTTATTTGCAAAGGGTGAAGGTAATTCCAATAACTGGATTACACTCACCTCATACGGCGAGGGAGCAAAGCCAAAGATTTCGCCGGGAAACAACGCAACCTACGGAATTTTCCTTGAGGATTATGCGGGCTGGAAATTAGTTGGGCTTGAAGTATGCAACGCTCAGGCGGGTATAAGAACGCTTGTATCAAAAAATCCTGAGGTAAAGCATGACGGTATGTGGTATGAGGATTTATATGTGCATCATATTATGAATGCACCGATAACTCCGGATAACATAGAGCCGGGACTGTATATGTCATACGGTGTTTCAACATTTAAGGTATTAGGCAGAGGTCTTTCGTCCATAACAAACGTAACGATGAAGAACTGTCTTATAGAGGATACAGATGCACCGGTTACATTTGCATCAATAAACAATCTTTTTATTGAGAATGTAACAATGCAGAGAAATTACAAGGAGGGTATCCTTTTCTCGCAGATAAACGAAACAGACGAGCATAAGGGATATATGAAAAACTGTAAGATTTTGTATTCATCATATCCGAAGGGAATGCATTGGGGAACTACGGGTGTGCAATTCAACTCCACAATAAATTTTGAAATGTCTGATTGTGAGGTTGCATACACAAGAGCACCGGGTAATCCTGACGGTTGCGGACTTGACTTTGAGGGTAACGATAAAAATATAACGCTTCGAAACAACTACTTCCACGATAACGATGGCACGGCAATTATGATATATAAGAATCCGACGTGGGGAAGTGACAATGAAGATATTTTCATCATAGATAATGTGATGGAAAATAACGGCTTGAAACAAATCAAAACAGAGCAGTCGTTTTTAAGACATAAGTATAATACCAAAACGAAGGTACATATTGAAGGCAACAAGATAAAGGTATTTGAAGGTCAGCCTGCTGTATCAATTGAGGAAAAGCCGCTTGAAATAAAGGTGGAAAACGGCGAATATGTAGGCGATTGGCCGACTGAATACTACACCGCAAAGGGAAATACAATAGAAATTGTGCCGCCGGGTGAATATGCAAAGTACAATCCGAATGACACCGGAATAAACACAAGAACTATAATGAGATGGGATTTCGACGAGGATACCGAGGGCTTTTTTGAAAAGCAGGGCTTGTCACCGCTTGTAGCAGAAAACGGTATTTTAAAAACTGAGATGGTAGCAAGAGACCCGTATTTCCACTCTCCTCCAAATCTCGGAATTGATCTCAATAAGAATACGGTTATAAAAATCAGATTGAAGCAGAACACAAAAAGCCTTTACGGGCAAATTTTCTTCGTAACAAAAGAAGCAACAACGTGGAACAAGGATAAGTCAAAGTTTTTCTTCCTGAGGAGTGACAGCGAGTTTGAGGAATATATAGTTGATTTACAGCATCTCGAAACGTGTAAGGGAACGCTTGAACAGTTCAGAATCGACCCAATTGACAATAACGGTGCATTAGGCGAGGTAGAGATTGATTATATCGAGATATGCGAAAACCTTGACGGAGTACGTGAGGTGGTTGATAACTCAAACAAGCGTCCGATAACCAAGCTTGAAGTGGCAAAGAGTGCAGTTGAGGCGGTAACAAAGGAATATGGCTGGGACTTCGATTCTGATACCGAGGGCTGGACTGCAACAAAGAGCGGTGCCGTAAGCAATATGCGCAATGAAAAGGGTAATTTATCGGGCGATATAACAGCACGTGACCCGTATCTTATGTCGCCGGATAATCTCGGATATAACATAGACAACACAAGATATGTCGGCGTTAAATTCAAAAATGACACAGGCAGAAGCAGTGCAAAGATTTATTTCAGAACGGGCGACGAAAAGTTCAACGATACAGATGCAGTAAGCACTGAGATTGCACAGTATGATGACAGACAGAGATTGTATATCTTCGATATGTCAAAGGCTGCAAACTGGAAGGGAACACTGCGTCAGCTCCGATTTGACCCGATTGATAATGCAGACGGTGCATATGGAGCATTTGAGATTGACTATATTTACATAGGCAATGAGGGCGAAGCACCGATAAAAAGATATGTCCCGGAGGATGTATACGGACACTGGGCATATGACGAAATACTGTATATGATAGACTGTGGTGCTGTTGAAATCAGTGAGGGTGAAATGTTCAAGCCTGACGAGCAGATGACAAGAGCAAAAACGGCAGCAATGATAGCAAGGGCATTCAAGCTGAAGAAAGCAGAATACAGCGGAGCCTTTGATGATGTTACTTCGGATATGAATGAAGCAGATGATATAGAGGCTGTGCTTAACGCAGGAATAATGATTGGCGGCGGAGAAAGCTTCTATCCTGACAAGGTGCTGACAAGACAGGAAGCGGCACAGATAGTTTCAAATGTAATGAAGCTGCTTGATGCAAATGCTTTATCGGCAGAGTCAGAAACAAGCTTCACAGATGATAACAAAATTGCAGCGTGGGCAAAGCAGGGGATAAATTCAGCAGTCCGTGCAAAAATCATAAACGGAATGCCTTCCGGTAGCTTTGAGCCGGAGTCATCATTAACCCGTGCCCAGTTATCAGCACTTATAT
>JAZQHZ010000026.1:0-15998 GCA_045540855.1 Clostridia bacterium | reverse complement strand
TTCAAACGGGCTCTGCCCCAAGACGTTCAGCTTTAATTGTTTGCAACGTATATCCCCGGTTCTTTTTCTGTCTGCAGTAACAGAAAAAGAACGAAAAAGAATACCGTTCAAGAGGGAAATTCCCTCTTGAAAATCTCCCTTTAAATGGTGCAGCGGCAGGCAATGCCTGCATACGAAGGTGTTGTGGAAATTTGCAAGAGGGGGCAGGTTAAATTTGCAAACGCAACCCACAAATTGCAAAAAAAAAATAAACCAAACAAAATCACTCTTGTCTGGCATCGGGTTTCATCCCGCTACAACGGCTGGGCAAAGCCAAAGGGGATTTTTAAGGGGAAAACATCTTTTTAAATGTTTTCCCCTTAAACGGCAGTCTTTTGCTTACTTTTCTACTGCTGTAGGTAGAAAAGTAAGTAGGGGTGCCAACTGCATAACAATAAGCACTGCATAAGCAGGGGACAACGTCCCCAAGCACCAAATTAACAACTCCCCGACAAACCCAAATTTGAAACGCAAACAATTCATCGTCAGCATAATTGTGAATTATGAATTGTCGGAACGACAAAAATCCGGTTGAATTTCAAATTCCTTACCGTTAAGATATTCAAGAATCCCACCATCGGTGGTGAACTCAAAGCTGAGGCGGCAGCTGCACAGACAATATGTGCCGCCTGCTCTTGAGCCGTATTTGGCATCACCCGTCAACGGATGAGAAAAATCGGCAAGCTGGGCACGTATCTGATGTGTACGGCCTGTTAAAAGCTCAATTTCAAGCAGGGTTTTGTTGTCTCTGTGAGAAATTGCACGGTAATTGAGCTTAACTGCCTTGGAATTTTCACCCTCGGAAGCGGAAATACTCACCTTCTTTTCCGCTCTTGTCAGGTTTCCCTCAAGAGTGCCGCTGCCCTCTATTATTCCGTCAGCAATGCAACGGTAGAATTTATGCACCTCACGACTGCGGATTTTTTCGTTCATCATACGCAGTGCAGCTGCATTTTTTGCAGCAATTACAATGCCCGAGGTGTTGCGGTCAAGACGGTTACAGAGTGCGGGCTTAAAGCTCATTTCCTCCTCGGGACGGTATTCGCCCTTGTTATACAGATAGCTTTGCATCTGCTCCACAAGGGTGTTTTTCGTGTTCTTGTCATCTGCGTGGACTACCGTTCCTGCCTTTTTATTTATGAGCAGAATGTTTTCGTCCTCGTATACCACGTCAAAATCAACCTTTACGGGAGTAAAGGTCTTGGGTGAGGAATAGAACTCATCCTTAAAAAACAGCTTCAATTCGTCGCCCTCTTTGAGCATAACATTCCCGTCCCTGGCATGCTTGCCATTTATGCGGACACAGTTTTTGCGCAGGCTTTTATAAAGCATACTCTTGGGCATATTGGGAAGAAATTTTGTAAGGAATTTATCAAGACGCTGGTTAGCGTCATTTTTTGTGATTGTGATTATTTTCATTTACTGATCAATTGATCCTTTCCCGAAGTCAGGTCTGAAAGAAATTTATTCAGACTTTTCTCCAAAATTATTAAAAAATTTACATTTACCCTATTGTATCACAAAACTTTTTATGTTACAATATATTGTAAGAAAATTTTTTTGTTTTTGAAAGGAATATAAAATAATGGGTTTATTTGGTTTTGGCAACAGCTATATGAAGGAAGGCAAGGGTGTCAGCAAGGATGCACCGAAAAGAAAGGGCTTTTTCCTGTTCTGGGATATTATCACTCAGAAATTTTTTAAGTTTATAAAGCTCAATTCACTGTATTCACTTTTCAGCCTTGTATGGTATTTGCTTATATGCGGTGTTGCACCGGTTAACGAGTCGATAATATCTGCAATCACAACTGTACCTGCTGAGGCGGCAGTGCTTGAGGTGGGGCTCAGAATGATTTTTGCAACAATCGTATTCAATCTCTGGGGCTGTCCGCTTATTGCGGCTCCGTATGCCTATATTACACGCTGCTACACAAGAGGTGAGCACGCATGGCTCTGGAGTGATATGAAGGACAAGTTCAAGGAGAACATAAAGCAGACTTTAATACTTACAATAGTTGACTTTGCGGTGTTATATATGGGAATAAATGCACTTTATTTCTATTATAAGAACTTCGCCTTAACTGGTGAAGCAGTGTGGCAGCTTATGAGCGGAATACTTATGCTCGGACTGATACTCTACACTATTATGCACTATTACGTTTATCAGATGATGGTGACCTTCAAGGGCTCGCTTATGAGTCATATAAAGAATTCAATGCTTTGTGCAGTGGCAAATCTTCCGATGACTGTTCTGCACACGGCTATCAGTGTGGGAATTATAGTTGCACTCTTCCTCTCAATTTCACCGCAGCTTGTTGCAGTGTTTAACTTTGTGCTTTTGTTATGTGTCACACGTTATCCTATGGAATTCTATGCTACACGTGTGATTGACAAGATGATTAAGAAGAATAATAAGCAGGCAAAGATTACTTATATTAACGAGGAAGAATAATGGTTTTAGGAGAATTTGATGTTGCCGTAATCGGCGGCGGCCACGCAGGCTGTGAGGCGGCTTTGGCTGCGGCGAGGCTTGGGATGAAAACGGTGATGTTTTCAATCAGCCTTGATGCAATAGGCAATCTGCCGTGCAATCCGAGCATAGGCGGTACGGCAAAGGGACATCTTGTGCGTGAGATTGATGCTCTGGGCGGCGAGATGGGTAAGGCGGCTGATGCTACGTTTGTTCAGTCCAAGATGCTCAATCGTGGCAAGGGCCCGGCGGTTCATTCATTAAGAGCACAGATTGACAGAGGAAAATATCACCTTGAAATGAAACGCCGTCTGGAGGAGCAGGAAAATCTCTCCATCAAGCAGGCGGAGATTGTGGATATCGAGGTTGAGGACGGAAGGGTATGCGGAGTTGTTACGCATACGGGAATTGAATATAAGGCAAAGGCGGTAATCATCGCATCGGGAACGTATCTGAAGGGTAAAATCCTTATCGGCAGCTATTCACGTGAAAGCGGTCCGGACGGAATGTTCCCGGCAAATGAGCTTTCGGAAAACCTCAGAAGGCTGGGCGTTGATTTAAGACGCTTTAAGACCGGTACTCCGGCAAGAATCCACGCCGATTCTCTTGATTACAGCAAGATGGATATTGAATACGGCGATGAGAAGATTGTTCCGTTCTCGTTTGATACGGAGAAAATCGAGCGTGAACAGATACCCTGCTATCTTGTATACACCAACGAGGAAACGCACAAAATCATTATGGATAATCTTGAAAGAAGTGCGATGTATGGCGGTCTGGTAGAGGGCGTTGGTCCGAGATATTGCCCGTCAATCGAGGATAAGGTGGTGCGGTTTGCACACAAGAGCAGGCATCAGCTTTTTATGGAGCCGATGGGCGAGGGTACAAAGGAGATGTATGCACAGGGCTTTTCAACAAGCCTGCCCGAGGACGTACAGCTTGCGATGTATCGAAGCGTAAAGGGACTTGAAAATGTGGAGATAATGCGAAGTGCATATGCAATCGAATACGATTGCTGTGACCCGCAGCAGCTATATAACACGCTTGAATTCAAGCATATCAGCGGACTTTACGGTGCAGGACAGTTCAACGGAACGTCCGGCTATGAGGAAGCGGCGGCACAGGGACTTGTTGCCGGAATAAATGCGGCACTGAAGCTAAAGGGTGAGGAGCCGATGCTCCTGGAGCGTCAGAACGGATATATAGGAACGCTTATTGATGACCTCATCACCAAGGGCACGAACGAGCCGTACAGAATGATGACGTCAAGAAGTGAGTATCGTTTGTTGCTGAGACAGGACAATGCAGACGAAAGACTTACTCCGATTGGCTACCGTGTGGGACTTATCAGTGAGGGCAGGTATCAGCGGTTACTAAAAAAGCTTGCGATGATTGATGAAGAAATAAAGCGTGCACAGGATACCAATCTTTCGCCGAAGGTTGTAAATCCGTTGCTTGAAAAGTACGGGCTTGACCCGATAAAGGCGGGAGCAAAGCTCTCTGATTTAATCAAGCGACCGGAGCTGGACTATGAAAAGCTGACAGAAATTGATATAAACCGTCCCGAATTACCCGATGCAGTGATTGAGGAGGCGGAAATCAAGCTCAAATACAAGGGCTATATCGACCGTCAGATAGCGCAGGTCAAGCAAATGGAGAAGATGGATAAAAGGCTGCTTCCGTCGGATATAAACTATGAGGAAATCACAGGCTTAAGGCTTGAAGCAAGGCAGAAGCTCAACAAGGTACGCCCGAAGTCGTTGGGACAGGCATCAAGAATAAGCGGCGTTTCGCCGGCGGATGTATCGGTGCTTGTGATATGGCTGGAGAGTGTGAAGAAGTAGAAAAATACCGTTCACGTAAACGTGAACGGTATTTTTTATAAAAAGAAACACAAATTGGTTCAGTTCATAAATAGCGACCTCTTATTTAATGATATATTCCTCATTTGCGATTGCATTAAATGCTAATATGCCGTTTTCAATTCTGTGTGCAATGGCATTGCCGGCACTGTCGGTGACTGTCACGTTTTCGATGCCATCAATCACTACACACAGCTTGCCGTCATATGCCGGGATAAGTACTGCCCTTGTGAGCCTTGCATTTTTCCACTCTGCACTTACACTGACATTTCCTCTTGCCTTGAAATTAGTGAAGCTTCCTGAGTGCCACGAGGGTGCAAGGGCAGGCAGGAGGGCGATAAAGCCGTTGTGCGACTGGATAAGCATTTCTGTTATTCCCGCCGTTGCTCCGAAGTTTCCGTCTGATTGGAAATGCGGATGCTGGTCAAACATATTGGGTGAGGTGCGTGTGGTCAAAAGCTGTTCGAGCATTTCACCGGCACGCTTGCCATTGAGTGACCTTGCGTGCAGGCACATTCTCCACGCAAGGCTCCAGCCGGTTGAGCCTGTGCCTCTTATGTCAAGTGACTTTTTAAATGCCTCAAACAGTTCCTGCTCATTTTTATCCTGTGAATACGGATTGAGGTGAGTGCCGGGATATAACTCCCACAGATGCGAGCAATGCTTGTGCGGTGTATGGTTGCTTGCTTCGTGGAAATATACGTCCTTGACCTCGCCTGTGAACGGATTTTCAACCGTCCATTTCGTGTCCCCACTCTTGCCTATGTCAAAGGTGACATCGCCACGTGCCCATTCCTCGATAATGCCGTCAGAATCAATGAGATTCGGTGCGATTTTGCCCTGCTCGTTTCCGAAATATTGCGAGGGCATCTGCTCGTCTATTTTCCTGAGCAGCTCGCTATCCTCGTCACCAAGCACCTTTCCTGCACGCCTTATCATATCATAGAGATTTCTTATAAGCTGAGCATCCATTGCAGGGCCGGGCTGTACGCCGCCTTGCTCCGGTGAGCAGGATGCCGCAGTTATGAGGTATCCTGTTTTCGTGTCCCTTACGAGAAATTCAACAAAGAACCTTGCCACACCCAGCATACACGGATAAAGCTTCTTGAGATATTTCGTGTCCCCGTTGAAAAGGAAATACTGCCAGGCGTGCTCTAAAAGCCATATTCCGCCCGTAGGCCACATACCTGCCGTTGCAATATCAATCGGCTGAGTACCACGCCATAAATCAAAGTTATGGTGCATAACCCAAGGATCCCCGGGGATATAGTTGTCATCGTGGCGGTTGTTAAATATTCCGTACTGATTTCTTGCTGTAATTGAGCCGCTTTGTGCAAGCTCTTCAATTGAGTCAATAAACGGCTTCTCACATTCTGCGAGATCAAGCGGCTGCGAGAGCCAGTAATTCATTTCAGTGTTGATATTTATTGTATATTTTCCGTTCCAGAGCGGTGCCATTGCCGCATTCCATTTTCCTGTGAGATTCAGCGGCTGTGAGCCTTCACGTGAGCCTGAAATGAGCATATATTTGCCCATATTGAATGCAAGCACCGCAAGGGAATTATCGCCCTTTGAAACGGTGGAATACACTCCGCTTTTATGAGCGTCCTCAGTGCTTGACGAAGCACCGATATTAAAGCCCGATTTTCCGTTCACATCCTCTCGCACACGCTTTTCGGTTGGAATATCTGAAAAATCCGCATCATCGGCATTTTCAAGAGTGAATGAGGTGCGGTTAAAAAGTGAGGTGAAATCTGCGATATGCCTTGTACGAATTTCAGCGTAGGTGCTGTGCTTCACACAATCCATATATTTTTCGCAGTCTGCTGAGGGCTTTTTGTTATCGAGATTTAAATAATCCACGTAATTTGTTGCACCTACGATATAAATATCGGCACATTTGCCGCCCTCAAACGTTACAGTGGAATTATCGTCTGAAACAGTGAAGCTAGCCTCGCCGCTTACAAGCATACGTGCTTCAAAATTGATTGCGTTTACGGTTGCAACATTGCCGTTATCGACGTTTGCATCCGTTATGGCAGCACGTACCTTTATTTCGTTATCGCTTATTTTTTCAAAGCTGTAAAAGCCCTCCTTGTTATGGAAGGTGTGAAGCTGAGACTTCATTGTGAAATCGCAGTCTGCCTCTATGTGTAGTGCAATCACGTTATTGGGATAGCTTGCCAAATATTCACGTCTGAAATGGTGTCCCTCGTAATCATATTCAACAGTTATCATTCCTGTTTCAAGGTCGAGGTGCTTTGTGTAGTTCTGTGCCTTTTTATTTTCGTGTCCCCAATCGAGATATACCTCAACGAAGGATTTATAGGTTCTCTGTCTGTATGGCTTGCCTAAGAACGTTTCCTCAACCATTCTTTCCATTGTGAATCGGCTTTGCACTGCTTCAGGAGTTGCAGAGTTATCTATATTCAACGCCTGATTTGAAAGGCTTTTCAGGTGCGGGAAGGCCTTTTGGAAAGCACTATCACCAACGATAGCATTTTCGTCACCGATGGGTGCAAGGTTGCCGTCCTTATCAGTGCCTCTGAAATATTTGTAGCCATCCTTTTTGCTTCCGCCTGTCTGATTTACGGTAGTGATACGGCTTGCGTTTCGTGTCCCTTCGACTGTTGTCAATATATTTCCGTTCTCGTCATTTAGTGTCCCGTAGGGTGAACCGTCCCAGCAGGTGTCCTCATTTATCTGAACGATTTCCTTGTCTATTCCGCCTGCCGCCATTGCCGCCATTCTTCCGTTGCCGATAGGGTAGAAGTGAGTCCAGATAAATTCGGGGTATGCCCATTCATTTAATTTCATACCCGGAAGTGCGTAAGGATTCTGAATAGTTTCGCCGTCCTTCACCTGATTGGGATTTATTTTTGTGATGTCACATTTTGCGACATCTTCTATTTTTTGATTTGTCCACATCGTAGTCTGCGGATTGAAATTTTTCATTGTAGCCTCCGAGGATTGTTTTTTATTATTATAACATTAACTATTGCTTTGGGCAATAGGTTTTCTAAAAAAGCAAGGCACCCTTGCGGATGCCTTACTTTTTAGAGAGAGATAAACAAAATTATTCATAATCCTGATATTCAATAGTTAAATTATCAAGATAATACTCCATCTTGTTTGTTGTGTTCTGGTTTCTGTCCAGATAGAAGTTGAAGAAGAGATTGCTTAAATCAATCTGTGTCGGATACTTCGGATTTGCACCCTCTTCATCCGGCATAGCGATTGTAAACGGCTTGCCGTTTAACATCTCCATATCCTTGTCTCTGTCATAGGCAGTTACAGTTATTGTCTCGTTGATAAGATCAATATCTGTCACCAGTCTGTACCAGCGGTTAGCCATCGTGTTGTTCTTATCGAACTGTGTCTTGTCGCCGTTGATACGATTGTTCATTGCATCAAAGAAGTTAAGCTGACCCCAGCCCTTATGCACTCCAGTACGAACAAATCTTGTCTGGTCTGCCGTGTCGTTACCGCCGTTAGTTGTGCTTGTTGCCAAGTCCATATATGAATAGTTCGATGGCATATACTCAACCTTTTCCATAAGGAAGTCATAGCTGAACCTGATTGACTTTGTATTCGCTAAGGTTGAGCCCTCCGGCAGCATATCAAGGAGATTGAAGCTTACGCCTGTATTTCTTGATACTGTTGCATTCTCAGCCTTAGTGAGCTTGTAAACCGTGTTGCCCTTGCCTAAGTTAGCAGTTTCGCTACCGTCCGCTGTATATACTCCTGCTTCAAAGCCGTTTGATGATGTAACTGTCGGCTCTACACTAAAGTCGGCATTTTCAGCCACGATTGTACTCATTTTACTTGCGGCAATGTCAAATAATACTGTGCCGCCTGCTTCGCCTGTAACCTCTGTCGGCTCTGTCATAATGTTGTAGTCCGCATTTAATGTTGACGGACGTACTGTATATGTGCCAACCGGGATATTCTCTGCTGCATAGTCAATTGATGTCATACCCGCCGGGATAACTGCCTCAACTGTCTTTATAACAGCATCGCCCTTAATAATCTCAACTAAGATTGTCTGCTCATCTTCGCTTTCTACTGATAATGAAACTGTACCGCTTATTGTGAATACGTTTTCTGTATCTGTTGTCGGTGCAATTTCAAATGCGATTGACTTTTCAGCACCGATTTCCTTGTTGAGTGCTTCTCTTACGTAAAGCTTAACAGTTGCATTGATTGCCTCCTCGCCGTATGCCGGGCGGATAAGCTCAATTGCACCGCCGTCAGATGTTACTGTTGCAAATTCACTGTCGCTTTCCCAGAAGAACTCGAAGCCCTCCGGAGCTATCGGAAGCTCAATCTCATTTGTTGAGCCGTCGCTTGTGTCGATTACTGTATCATTTAAAACTGCATTTACTGCTGCATATGTATCCGTAAGATTTGCCGGATCCCATGCATCAGTTCCTGATGTGAAGGCTAACGGATTGAAGCGGAGCATTGTCCACTCGTTTAATAATGTCATCTTCGGTCTTGAAGATAAGTCAACCTCTTTGCCGTCAGCTGTAACTGAGCCGTATTCGTGGAAGCGAGCATCCTTCGGCTCAACGCCGCTCATTGATGTCCAGCCTGCCTTGTTGATTAAAAGCTCGCTTGATGAGCCGTTTACATAGTCAATTGTTGTGTTGATGTAGTTTGCACTTGCATTAACACCACTCCACGGTCTGCCAAAGTTACCCGGAGTTGCATATTCTGTACCTGTAACATGACAGTTATAGAATAAATATCCGTCTGTTTCAACCGGGTTTGACGGAGCAGTTAAAGTACCGCTTTCGCCGCCATAGCCTGCGTTTACTAAAAGCTCACAGTTGTTGAATACTGCTGATGCACTGCCGCAGATATAGTCTGTTGTACCGCCTAACTTACAGTCCTCAAAATAAATTCTTCCGCCGTTGATACCCAAAGTATCCTGAGTTGAGATAATCTCACAGTTCTTAACAATCGCCTTATCAGCTGAGAAGTGGAACGCACACGAACGCTCTCTCGGGCTTGATGTTACGCCCTTGTATGTGATTTCCTGTCTTGTCTTTAAGAACTTGTTGATTTCATCGTCACTTACGCCGTTTGCCTTCTGCTCCTCAATCCACTCTACTCTGTGGAAGTCGCTGTTGCCTGTGTCGAGGTCTACGCCTGTGATGTCTGTGAGCTCCTCAGCGGTGTAGTAACGGTTGTATGAGTTTTCAATAACAAGATTTTCAGCAATAAAGCTATTTGCATTCTTGTTTACCTTTAAGGTTGAGCCCCAATCCTTCGGAGCATAGCCAACGCCGTCACCGATTGCACTCTCATCATAATAGCCGCTTGGATTACAGCTGTCATAGAGTGAGCCTAAGCCATAGTACCATGTGATAAGCACGTCGCCCTCTGTATCTGCCTTCTTACGCATTGTAACGTAGGGTGCATCAAGGACAATCTGCTCACGGTAAAGTCCCGGTGCGATGTCGATATAAACTCTTTCTTCCTCTGATTTAGGCGGGTTCTTTTCGATTGCATTTACCGCCTCGTTGATTGTAGCATACTCTGTTGTACCTACATATACTGCATTGTTTTCAGTTCCCGGCATCGGAGTTGCGTTCGGGTCCGGTGTCGGCTTTTCTGTCGGCTCCGGAGTTGAAACGGTTGTGCCGCCGCCTGACGACGACACAAACTCTGCTCCACCAAATCTGCCCTTTGAGCCTGCAACGTAGATATAATAGCTGTTGCCTGCTTTAACCTGAGCAGTTATTGCCTTTTGCTCCTTATTGCCTGTGTTGTTCTTGTAATATACTGCTTCTTCAGTATTTGCCTTGTTGTCGCTTACGCCTTCCTTTGTGATGCATAATTCCTTGTTTGCACCTAAGTCTACAACGTAAACTGTTAATGTACCGTCCTCGGTTGCATCATACTTCAATGCAGTACCTGTTGCAGTACCTGTACCTGATGACCACTTACCGTTGTCACCTGATGAGATGTAGTATGTAATATCCTTACCGTCGATTGACTGTGTAGTCTTACCTGCTGATGATACGTCGAAGAGGAGGCTCATATTTCTCATTACATAATAGCCTGACTTTAAGGTTGAGTCATCTGCTGATGCTAACCATAAATCCTCGTCCGGCATCGGCGGCTGTGTCGGCACCGGTGTCGGTGTCGGTGACGGTGTCGGAGTTGCATCCGGGTCAATTGTCGGCTGAGCCGTGAAGTCCGGCTTTATAAATCCGTTAAACGGTGCAGCAACTGCATCACATAACGGCTTCATACCCTTTACGCTATCCCAGAGCATTACCTTTACACTGCCTTGAGCCGGCTGTGCAACTGTTGTTGTGATTGTCTGTTCTCCGTTTACGTCAAAGGTCTCAACCTCTGCTAAAGCACCGTTTACAGCATATGTTGCAACTGCTAAAACTGCATTGCCGGCATTTACGCTGTCGTTTGCAATGCTTACCTCAAGCACGCCGTTTACATAGTCTGCCTTTTCGATTGTGTATGTGCTGTCGTCTGTGTACTCGCCGTAGTAAACTGTGTATGTCTCGTTTGCTATACCTGCAAAGGTTGCAATTTCACCGTTTACCGTTACAGCTATATCGTTGCCCTTTGAATCCTTTATCTTTGCGTTATTAACGTCCTCTACTACAATGTTGAGGTCGCCGTCAACTGCCGGAGTTAATGCAGCCTTTGTGAGCTTAGAGTTATCCCACTTTGCACTTACATTAACATTGCCTCTTGCCTTGAAGTCATTGAACTGACCGCTCTGCCATCTTTTTGGGATTGCCGGAAGAATTGCAATGTTACCGTCGTGTGACTGGAGAAGCATTTCAATTACGCCTGCTGTTGCACCGTAGTTACCGTCAATCTGGAAGTTCGGGTGCTGGTCAAACATATTCGGTGATGTTCTTGTTGTTAATAACTGGTCGATTAATGTTGAAGCCATTTCGCCGTCTAAAGCACGGGCATTCAATGAAATTCTCCATGCAACGCCCCAGCCCTGACCTGAGCCTACGCCTCTTGCCGCAACTGCCTTCTTATATGCTTCATAAATAGCCTTTTCGTTTGCATCTGTTGAGTATGCACTCAGGTGTGTACCCGGATACATTTCCCAGAGATTTGAGCAGTGGCGGTGTGCTGAATTGTTGCTTGCCGTATGCTCGTTGATGTATACTGTTGCGTTGTTATTGAACGGATTTGTAACTGTGTACTTACCGTTTGATGATACCTCTGAGAAGTCAAAGCCTACGTCGCCGCGTACCCACTCGTTGATAAGTCCGGCATTGTCAATGATGTTCGGAGCAAGCTTGCCCTTTTCATCTGCAAGGTAGCTTGACGGCATCTGCTCTGCGATTTTTGCAAGGAGTGCTGCATCTTCGTCTGTCTTGCCTAAAATTTCAGCCGCCTTTGTAACTGAGTCATAAAGGTTTCTTACAAGCTGAGTGTCCATTGCCGGTCCCGGCTGTACGCCGCCCTGCTCCGGTGAACACGAAGCTGCTGTTATAAGGTATCCTGTTTCAGGATCTAAAACAAGGAACTGTGTGAAGAATTTAGCCGCACCTGCCATATACGGATATACCTCTGCAAGGTATTCCTTGTCTAAGTTATAGAGATAATACTGCCATGCGTGGTCTAATAACCATACACCACCTGTCGGCCATAAGCCTGCTGTTGCATTGTCTATCGGCTGTGTACCTCTCCAGAGGTCGTAGTTGTGGTGCATTACCCATGGGTCGCCCGGTACGTATGTATCGTCGCCTCTGTCGTTGTAGATTGCATACTGATTAGCTGCTGTGATAGCACCGCTCTGTGCAAGGTCTGCAAAGGTTGCGATAAGCGGCTTTTCTGAATCAGCAAGTCCTAACGGCTGTGACGGCCAGTAGTTCATTTCTGTGTTGATATTGATTGTGTACTTACCGTTCCACGAAGCTGATAAAGCACCGTTCCACTTACCTGTGAGGTTAAGCGGCTGGCTCATCGGGATTGTGATATCACCCTCGCCGCATTCGTCCGCTGTTCTTTCGTCTCTTGAGCCTGAGATTGTGAGATACTTACCGTAGTTGAACTCTAAAACTGCAAGCTCGTTGTCACCGTCTGTATATGTTGAATATACGCCGTTCTTATGAGCACTATCAAGCTTTGAGCCTGAGCCTGTTAAGAAGCCTGACTTACCGTCGATATCCTTACGTACTCTCTTCTCTGTCGGAACGTTGTAGTTATCTACGCCGTTGATGTTCTCGATTGAAAGTGATGAAGCATTGAACTGCTCTGTAAAGTCTGCAAGATGTCTTTCTAAAATCTTCTCATATGACTTTGACTTGATGTTCGAGATGTACTTCTCACAGTCATTGCCCGGCTTTGCGTTGTCAAGGAAGGTGTAGTCCACGTAGTTTGAAGCACCTACTATATATATAGTAGCTTCCTTACCACCGTTAACGCTGATTGTTGAGTTATCCTCTGATACTGTAAATGCACCGTCACCCTCAAGATACATTCTTGCCTCGAACTTGATTACATTCGGACCTGCCGGTGCAGGTGGGTTTGCGTTCTTTGTACCGTTATATACTGATGCGATAAGCTTGATTTCGTTATCGCTTACCTTCTCGAATGAATAGTAGCCGTCCTGATTGTGGTATGTATGGAGCTGTGCACTGAAATCGAGGTCGTCTGTTGACTCGATGTGAGTTACAACTGCCTGATCCGGATAGCTTGCGAAGGTCTCACGTGTGAAATGTTCTCCCATGTAATCATAGTCAACCATTACAACACCTGTTTCCATATCAAGACTCTTTGTGTAGTTTGTTGTTCTCCATGATTCCTGATTGAAGTCAAGATATAACTCTACGAATGACTTATAAGCCTTCTGTCTGTTCGGGTTGCCGAGGAATACTGATTCAACCATTGATTCCATTGAGAATCTCTGCTGAACTGCCTCGTTTGTGTGGTCGTTGCTTACTGCAAGTGACTGATTTGAAATACTCTTGTTTGCAAATTCAGGATATGCACTTCTGAACGCCTCATCACCTACAATTGCATTATCCGAGCCGATCGGTGCCGGATTTCCGTTTTCGTCCGCACCTCTGTAATACTTCCAGGCACCCTCGATGCTTCCGCCTGTCTGATTCTTTAAAGTGATAGTCTGAGCATCTCTTGCCTTTGATGCGTGGTCAATCTGGTTGCCGTTTTCGTCAACGATGTCGCCGTAGGGTGAACCGTCCCAGATGGTATCCTCGTTAATCTGAATAATTTCCTTTTCAATACCGCCTGCAACCATACCTGCCATTCTACCGTTACCTACCGGATAAGAATGTGTCCACAGAAACTCTGAATACGCCCATGAGGTGAGGTTTTCACCAGGGTTGTTGTACGGGTTCTGATGACCGCTGTTGTCCTTGTTGCTTGCGTTCGGGTCTACATCGCCGTACTTTTCGTCAACGGTTTCAACCATTGTTGTTGTCCACATAACCTTAGACGGGTCCGCGTCCTTTAACATGAACTTCTTATTTAAGCTCTCTTCCTGAATTGTGACCGTTTCAGCCTGAGCTGACGGGATTGCGGGAAGCATTGAAGCACAGATGCTTAGTGCAGCAGCTGCACTTATGATTTTTCTGAACTGTTTCATCGTTCGTCCTCCGTTTCTTAAATATATTTTGATAAGTATAGTATATACCATAATTTTAACATTGTGTAGTACCACGAACTATATTTTTTTTGAGACCAGCACTTTTTGTATTGCAAATGTGTTTGTTTAGTGGTATAATTCAGATTAAGAGGTGATATGAGGTGTATATAAGCTTAGATAAAAATCAGAAAAAACCGCTCTATATTCAGCTTTATGAGGCGATTTCAGAGGATATAGTAAACGGCAGACTCCGCTATGGAATGAAGCTTCCGTCAAGACGTGAGCTCTCGCAGGAGAAGGGAATTTCACAGAACACCGTTGATGGTGCATACAGAATGCTGCTTGACACCGGATACATAATTTCAGTACCACGACAGGGATATATTGTCTCGTTCAGGCCACTCAGTTACAGCGGTGACAGCCCGTGGGAAACAATGGCATCGGAACAGGTGGTTTTCAGTCCTAACGGAATTGATGTGTCCAGGATGAACAGAGCGGTATTCGCAAAGCTTTATAAGGATATAGCCTATAATGACGGAGTTGACATATTTTCATATGTAGATAAAGGCGGAGAATTTGTGCTGAGAAATGCAATCTCAAAGTATCTCTATTCCTTCCGCAACGTCAAATGCTCGCCGGACAGAGTGATTGTCGGTGCAGGTGCGGAATACCTTTTAAATTCCCTTGCGGCAATATTTTCGCAAAGTGTAGCCTTTGCGGTGGAAAACCCGTGCGAGCCGCATTTCTATAACGTACTCACCTCATATAATAATAAAGTAATTTCTCTGCCGTATAATGCAGGCGGCTTTGATTTTGACGCTCTCTATGCTTGCGAGGCGGATGTTCTTTTTATCGACCCGGACTCACGTTTTCCGAGAAGTGCTAAGATGAGCAGTGAAGAGCGGAAAAAGCTTCTTGAATGGGCAAATGCGAAGGAGGGCAGATATATAATAGAAAACTGCTGTGATTCGGAAATTGCGTGGGGAAGTGAAGAAGCACTGTGTTCTATGGATGAAAATAACCGGGTTATATATCTGGGCTCGTTTGCACGCTCTCTGTGTCCGGCAGTTAAAACTGCATATGTGGTTCTGCCGCCGGAAATTCTTGCACTGTGGAAAAAGAGCCACGCATATTACTATGCCCTTACCTCGAAAACAGAGCAATATGTGCTTGCGGAGCTTATAAATAAGGGATATTTTACCAATCACTACAAGTCAATGCGGCGTATTTACAAGGATAAGCGTGATTATCTCATCACGTGTCTCACAGAAGCCTTCGGTGAAAAAGTGAAGGTGTGTGGCAGCTCGGGAAGTACATATATATGTGTAGATTTCGGAGTGAGTGCGGACGAGGTGAAAAAAATCGCACGCCAAAGCGGAGTGAAGCTGTTTTCGCTTAACAGCTACAATACGGATAAGGAAGACTATAAAGTGCCGCAGGATGATAAGGTGGTGCTTGGATTTGGTGATTTGACAAAGGACAGGATTTCGCTGGGAATGAAGCTTCTGGGTAATTCACAATTGATGTAGTTTTTTGCCCTTGGGCAAAAATATTTTGAACACTTTGAGGCGGTTAAAAAAACCGCCTCTTTTCATTTTTTTGTTGCAGTGCTTTGAAATGTACATTGTGGTGTGGTAATAACGAAAGCGTTTTTTTCGGACTGTCCTCCTTCCAATTAAAAAAGTGTGCAGCAAGCTGCACACTAAAAATGTACAGCTCACATTGCTGTCACACAAATTCCAAACATATCTCTTTTAAGAGTATACGAAAATAGAGCGTACATTTTTTACATAATAAATGTAACTCGAAAAAGAAATATTTAATTTGGAATTTTGTGACAGATATATTGTATCATATTTTATGGAATTTGTAAAGATAAATTTGGGTTTGTCGGGGAGTTGTTAATGCAGTGCATCGGGACTTTGTCCCCTGCTTATGCAGTGCTTATTGTTATGCAGTTGGTACCCCTACTTACTTTTCTACCTGCAGCAGTAGAAAAGTAAGCAAAAGAATGCCG
>JAZQHZ010000025.1:0-2878 GCA_045540855.1 Clostridia bacterium | reverse complement strand
CTTTGAAATAGCCGCAAATGCTGAAGCAACACCCATATTGATACGGTCTGATACCTGAACATATACAGGAACATTTACTGCTTCCTTAACATTGGCAACCATATTTGCAATTTCTTCCGGTGTTGATGCTCCGGCATCATCGCAAACAGTTATAACCTTTGCACCGTTTGATTCAGCCTCTTTTGCAGCAGAAATAAGGAAGTCGATATCTGCTCTTGTTGCATCGAGTGCGGAAAACTCCACATCATCACAATATGTCTTTGCAGTCTTTACAAGCTCTGCAATCTTTTCGAGCATAGCCGCCTGCTTTACGTGATATGTATATTCCATCTGAAGTGTTGAAACAGGAAGCTCAATCTGAAGGCGAGGGCTTTTAGCATCCTTTATGCATTCCCATACAGATGCAATATCTTCCTTATTAAATCCAACCGGAATAGCAAGCGTTGCATTCTGAACATTCTGTGCAATAGTTTTATAGATAATCGTGTCCTCACGAAGATTTTTCACAGCCGGTAATTCAACGGCATTTGCACCAAGTGCATCCGCACAATTTGCAATAGCTGACTTTTCACGGAAAAGCAGCGAGATTGCACGGTCCTCTGAAAGCTTCTTAAGAGTAATGTCTGTAACGTTGATTGTTCTCATATTGAAAACTCCTTTCAAATATATAAATAGTAAATAGGATTTTTACTAACAAAAAACGTTCCCGTCTCCTTGTTAGTCCAAAGAGACGAAAACGTTGAATTTACTGTTTCCGCGGTACCACTCTTTTTCATCCGAAAAGGATGCCCTTTAGATGCCAACACATCTTAACTCTGTTACGGGAGTTACCGTCTGCTCTTACTATCAGTTCACAGCAGCCGCTCCGCGGTGAGTTCAGCAAAGCTTTCCCAATGTCTCACACCAACCGACATCTCTCTCAAAGGCGAAAATCTTTTGCCTACTATTCCGCTTCTCAGCGTTTGAAATTAAGACATATTTTATCACACGATGGTTTATTTGTCAATACCTTTTTTTGAATTTTTTTTAAAATTTTCCGCATTCACCTCTTGACAAATCATACTAAAAATGAGATAATAATAGGATAGAATGGAGTAATATGAAAAATAAGCGGCAACCTGCTTGCTTCTTTTCTATATTACGGTTGCAGATTGGAGGGGCATATGGTCATAAAAATAATAGCCGTAGTGCTGGGCATTGTTGCACTCCTTCTGACGTTCCGAGTCGAATGGGTGATAGAAAAGCTTTTTCATAACGAAAATCCCACGATAGAGGATAAGCTTAAAATAAAGGGTGTTGCTGCGATAATTGCTGTGGCAGTTTTTGTGGCGGTACTGATATTTGGATGAATATAAACCGAAAGGATGAAATAAATGGAAGACGCAAAAAACATTGCAAAAAATTATAACCCGGCAGAGTTTGAGGACAAGCTCTATAACACATGGGTGGAGAAGGGATATTTCCACGCAAAGCCCAATAAGGACAAGAAGCCGTTCACAATCGTGATCCCGCCGCCAAACGTAACAGGTCAGCTTCATATGGGACACGCTCTTGACGAAACCTTGCAGGATATCCCTATCCGTTACAAGAGAATGCAGGGATATGAGGCATTATGGGTGCCGGGCACAGACCACGCAGGTATCGCAACTCAGATTAAGGTTGAAGAGGATTTAAGAAAGAACCACAACGGCCTTACACGTTATGACCTCGGAAGAGAAAAGTTCCTCGAAAAGGTATGGGACTGGAAGGAGAACTTCGGCAGCCGTATCATCAATCAGTTAAAGAAAATTGGTTCATCGTGTGACTGGGACAGAGAGCGTTTCACAATGGACGAGGGCTGCTCAAAGGCAGTTCGTGAGGTATTCGTAAACCTCTATAACAAGGGACTTATCTATCAGGGCTCAAGAATTATCAACTGGTGTCCGCACTGTATCACAGCTTTATCGGATGCAGAGGTTGAGCATAGTGAGCACTCAGGTCATTTCTGGCATATTAAATATCCGGTTAAGGACAGCGACGAGTTTGTAGTTATCGCAACAACACGTCCGGAAACATTGTTCGGTGATACTGCCGTTGCAGTAAATCCGGAGGATGAGAGATATGCAGATTTAATCGGCAAGAAGCTTGTTTTACCGTTAGTTGGCAGAGAAATTCCGGTTATTGCGGACGAGTATGTTGACAAGGAGTTCGGAACAGGCTGCGTTAAGATTACACCGGCTCATGACCCGAACGACTTCCAGGTAGGCCAGCGTCACAACTTAGAGCAGATCAAGGTTATGAACGACGATGCTACAATGAACAGCTACGCAGGCAAGTACGAGGGAATGGACCGCTATGAGTGCCGTAAGGCTATGATTGAGGACTTAGAGGCACAGGGCTTACTCGTTAAGGTTGAGGATCACTCACATAACGTAGGTCAGTGTTACCGTTGCGGAACTACTGTTGAGCCGATTATTTCGAAGCAGTGGTTCGTAAAGATGAAGCCGCTTGCCCAGCCGGCAATCGAGGCTGTTAACAGCGGTGCGACAAAGTTCGTGCCGGAGCGTTTCACAAAGACATATATGAACTGGATGGAGAACGTGCTTGACTGGTGTATTTCACGTCAGCTCTGGTGGGGACACAGAATCCCTGCGTTCTACTGTCAGGAATGTGGTGAAACAACAGTTTCAAAGGAAGATATTACAGTTTGTCCGCACTGCGGAGGTAAGGTAAAGCAGGATGAGGACGTATTGGATACGTGGTTCTCATCAGCACTCTGGCCGTTCTCTATTCTCGGCTGGCCTGATAAGGACTCTGAGGACTACAAGTTTTTCTATCCTACAAGTACACTCGTTACAGGCTATGATATTATCGGTTTCTGGGTAAGCCGTATGATATT
>JAZQHZ010000024.1:0-1684 GCA_045540855.1 Clostridia bacterium | reverse complement strand
AGCTCAGTATTATCAGCATGAAGGGCTGTGAGGAAATCACTGCAAAGATTGATGATTATCTCAAGAGATTCAGAGAATTTGAGGACGTTGAAACTTATGTAACCCATGTAAACTGTCCGAGATTCGGAACGGGTGAGGGTAAGTGCGTTATTGACGAAACAGTAAGAGGCCATGATGTATACATCATCTGCGACTGCTTCAACTACGGTGTGACATACAAGATGTATGGCGTAGAAAACCACATGAGCCCGGATGACCATTTCCAGGATCTTAAGAGAATTATTGCAGCTATGGGCGGTAAGGCAAGACGTGTTACTGTTGTAATGCCGATGCTTTACGAGGGAAGACAGCACAGACGTAACGGACGTGAATCACTTGATGCAGCGCTTATGCTTCAGGAGCTTGTGAATATGGGTGTGTCCAATATTGTTACATTTGACGCACACGATCCGAGAATTTCAAATTCAATTCCGTTATCGGGCTTTGACAATGTACAGCCGACATATCAGATGATTAAGGCTATCACAAGAGCAGTGCCGGATATCTCACTTAACAAGTTTGATACAATAGTAATTTCACCGGACGAGGGTGGTATGTCAAGATGTATGTACTACAGCTCAGTATTAGAGCTTGACCTCGGTATGTTCTACAAGCGTCGTGACTATTCGAAGCTTGTAAACGGTAAGAACCCGATTGTTGCTCACGAATACCTCGGACGTGAGGTTGAGGGTAAGGATGTTATCATTGTTGACGATATGATTTCATCAGGTGAGTCGATTATTGACGTCGGCAGAGCGTTAAAGAAGCAGGGTGCAAAGAGAATATTTGCATTCTCATCATTCGGTCTTTTCGTAAATGGTCTTGAGGTTATTGACAAGGCATACGAGGAGGGCGTAATTGATAAGATATTCACAACAAACCTCATTTACAGACAGCCTGGCTTAAAGGACAGAGAATGGTACTATGAGGTAGATATGGCGAAGTATGTATCACTCCTTATTGATACTTTAAATCACGATGAAACAATTTCAAGACTTCTCGATCCGGCTGCGAAGATTCACAACCTGGTTAAGAATTTCGAGGAGAAGAATGCGTAAAGCTGTTTAGCTGAAAGGGTTAATTATGCAGTGTATTTTATTAGCGGCAGGATATGCAACACGTTTATATCCGCTGACGGAGAATATGCCCAAGGCTTTGTTAAAGCTTGGTGACAAGACCATACTTGATATGGTAGTGGATAAGATCAGCGAGGTGGAGGATGTAGAGAATATCTACATTGTAACAAATGACAAGTTCTACACACATTTCTGTGAGTGGGCTGCTACATACAAGGGCGGCAAGGGTATAAAGGTTTTAAATGACTATACCACTTCAAACGATAACCGCTTAGGTGCAATCGGCGACCTGAAGTATGTAATCGAGCAGGAAAATGTTGACGATGAAATTCTTGTGATGGCAAGCGATAACATTTTCGGATTCTCGCTCAACAGCTTTGTTGACGTTTACAAAGAAAAGAAGGCTGATATGATTTGTGCCCACACAATCGAAAACAAGGAAGAATTGCATTCGATGGGTGTGGTTGAGCTTGATGAAAGCGGCAAGGTATTAAGCTTTGAGGAAAAGCCGGCAAATCCGAGGTCAGACTTAGGTGTACCGCCGTTCTATCTCTACAAGAGAGAGACAC
>JAZQHZ010000023.1:0-10396 GCA_045540855.1 Clostridia bacterium | reverse complement strand
CGCCGCAGGCGGTGGTGAGGTGTAGGATGCGAAGCATCCGTCGGATTTTCCACCTCATCCGGCACTTCGTGCCACCTTCCCCTCAAGGGGAAGGCAACACCGATAAACAATAATTTAAAATTATTTTTCATCCGAAGGATGAAAAATTACATTCAATTACGCATTACGCATTGCGAATTACGAATTGAATTACTGCGCATTAAGATGCTCCTCATATGTCTTTGAGAAAATGTGCTGTCCGTCCGGCCCTGCTACGAAATACAGATACTCCGTATCCTCCGGATACAGTGCCGCCTTGATGCACTCAATTCCCGGATTTGCAATAGGTCCTACGGGAAGCCCTGCATTTAAGTACGTGTTATACGGCGACTGAATCTGCGTGTCAGCAACCGATAACACAGGCTTTCTTTCGCCTAAGATATACTGCACAGTCGCACAGGACTGCAGCTTCATACCCTGATTAATTCTGTTATAGAACACGCCTGCAACCTTTGCACGCTCTGCGTCTGAATCTGTCTCACGCTCGATTATTGATGCGAGTGTGATTATATCATCCAAGGGCATTTCAAGCTCCTTTGCCCTTGCACGCATTTCGTCATTCACCTGCTTGTCAAACTCTGAAAGCATCGTCTCAATTACCTCGTGTGCCGGAGTGTTCGGAAGCAGCATATATGTGTCGGGATAGAGGTAACCCTCAAGCTTGCTTTCCCTGTCGGGAAGGATTTTTGTGAAGCTGTAATCGTATTCATCAAAGGCAGCAGCCATAAAGTCTGCGGCGGAGCATATGCCCTCCTCCTCAAGCCTCTGTGCAATCTGCTTCTGCTCAAAGCCCTCGGGGATAACCACTGTCTTTGCACCACGCATATCTGAGCAAAGGAGCTCTAAGATTTCGTTATAACTCATTCCGTTTTCGATTGTAATTGAGCCGGGGCGGATTTTATCGGTATAATTACCCAGCTTTGCCTGAAGCTTGAAGGTGAGCGGATATTTTATAACGCCCTGTGCCTTGAATTGCTCGGCAATTAATGAAGCACCTGAGCCCTCCTCGATGTTTAAGGTGATGCTTTCCTGCTCTAAGTCAATGTTTGCACTGTCAGATAGGATGATGCCTATAAACGATGAAAGCACTGCCACTGCAAGTATAATAAGGACAATTATTACCGTTCCCTTGTTGGAGCTTTTGTGAACCTTAACTGTCAATGTAATTTCCTGCCTTTCTGATTGTCTGATTTACCGATTGCCTTAAGGCTGTCTGCAATTTTTAAGATACAGCCCTTGTAGCCGTATTTCGAAATCGGATTTTCAACATATTTTGTTACAAGCACACCGATTATCAGCGAAGCACTGATACAGATAAATACCATACCCTCCATTGCCGCACGGTCCTGCATAACGGGATTTTTTGCGGAATACGGAATGTTTACATTCTTTAAGAGGATGTATAAATTCTGATGCCACAGATAAACCGTATATGAGATTGATGAGAGGAACACAAAGAACTTGTTTCCCCATATTTTTCTCTGCCAGAAATCGTATGAGAAGCAGGCACTGAATATGAAGAGTGCAATAAGTGCCGAGAAAATTCCTCTGTAAAGGAAGCGGAAATATACGTCTGCACTGTGTCCCTTCGGGAACTGTGCACCCTTGAGCCAGTACATATAGCATACTGCAAGGAAGATGCACAATGCCGATATAATGGTCATACAAAGCTTGAGTGAATCTATGTTTTTGAGCTTATTGCGTGCGTATACAACGAAATATGCACTAAGCATACCGAAGCCGAATACGTCGATATATGTCGGCGTTATAGCCTGTGTAATCTGCGGTGAAACGTTTATCGTGCCTATTAAATACATTCTTAATGCCTGTCCCAGGATTGCCATTGCAAGGAAGGTGAGGACAGGCTTTTTCTTAAACGGTATACATATAAGCGGGAAGAGGAGATAGAACTGTACCTCTACGCTCATTGTCCACGCAGTCGGAACCATACTCATTATTGTCTTGTCGCTTGTGTTATGTAAAAACAGCAGGTGCGATACAAGGTGCTTTATTACCTCTGCAGTGTTTTCTGCATCATAGAAAGCGGTATACGAAAACTTCGGAAAAATCAGTGCAAAGGCAAGGATGATTATATACGAAGGATAAATTCTTCTCACTCGCTTTAGGAAAAACTGCTTCCAGCCGGTGAATTTGCTTTCTCCGAACATATCACGTGCAATCGGGTAAAACAGGCAAAAGCCGCTTAAAACAAAGAATGTATCAATTGCAACGTATCCGAAACGCTGTATAATTTCAAGGTCAAACAGCTTCAGTGTCGGTGTGAGCTGTATATTTGCATAAATCCAGCTCTGCTGCCACGTGTGGAACATCACAACAAATATAAGCGATATTGCACGTAAGCCGTCTAAGGCATAGAGATAGCCCGGAATTTTGTCCTGACGTGAATTACTCATTTGCTGTCATCTCCTTTCATATGGTATAGAAGGATTGTTATGACAATCATTGCAGCAAGCAATACTAATCCCACTATCATAGGCTTTGGCATAGTGGAGCTGTTTTCAATTGCCCACTTTATCTTTTCGGCCGGATTTTCAGGAACACTTTCCTGTGCAAATGCCGTCATCGGAAGGAGTATAGTAAAAATCAAAGCTGTCAGTGATTTTATATATTTCATATCAGAATTCCTCCTGTTTTATTTCTTCTAATATAATAACATTTTTTATCCGATTTGTCAACTAAGGCGAAAATACAGGAATTTTTGAATGCTTTTTAAGCCCAATTCCCGATAAACAGTTATTTTCTGATTGACTTTTTCTTTCAAACATTGTATAATTATAGTAACCATAATTTATTAAAGGAGAGAAACTACTATGGGCTATTATTTTGATGATTCAAGAAGCGTCTTCGCATATGACGGCACAGACCCGAAGGCTATTATAACCTGTCTTGCAAACCGTTATATGGGACAGAACCAGAAGCACGATTATTTCTACCGTGCATATACAAACAACGGTATTACACGTACAACCGATTACCGCTATAAGGTGGATTTAAACGAAATCTTCCCGGAGAGTGAGAGCCGTGACTGCGTATGGGCATTCTCAAAGTTCTATGCTTTAGGTGACGGTAAGTTCGGCTGGGATATCAACTGCTTCGGACCGATGACAATGTATGTAAACGGCGAGGTTGTTTATAAGTCAGACCTTTTTACAGAGAGATATTCAGAGACCTCAACAAGAGTGTTCTTCCCGGTAAAGAAGGGCTGGAACGACATCCGTATCCGCTGGCAGAAGACTCGTGCAGGCTTTGGCGGCCACTTCGGTACCTGGATTGGTAAGTGGGATATGTATACACTTATGCCGACTGCTGAGCGTAACGGTCAGGAGGGCTTTGTATTCACTGCTCCCGTTTCACCGGATTATGAGCCGGACTTCACAATGGATATGAGCGAGGCTGATTTTGACGGCAAGCTTTATCCGGAATTGAACTGGAGTGCAGAGGATGCAGCAAAGGGACAGATGTCAAGAATGTACGGAAACGTTGCTGGCAGATATGCAGTGGGACGTGCTAAGGCATTCTTTGATGAGATTGGAAATGCTGAGTACACATTTAATATCAATGCAAAGAACGAAAGCATAGTTTACATAGACGGCGAGGAGGTTTACTCAACCAAGGGCGGAAATGATACCTTCAAGGCTTCAATCCACTTCGGCTCACACGAGGTTGCAGTAAAGTCAGTATGTGACGGAAATGACTGGGGCTATACACTTGATATCGAGGGTGTAGAGCTTGAAAGCCCGGCAGGAGTAAAGGGTACAAAGGACCCGTGGATGTACATCGGTACCTTTGATAACAGCTATGACTTCGAGTGGGAAAAGGCAAATTCAATGCACTATGTTGTTGGTGAGCCTAAGACCTTCTGGAGAGTGGACGCACCGGATACATTCATCCGTCCGTATATCGAAAACAGCTTATATGCACGCTGGAGCTATCCGCTTGGCGTAACGCTTTACGGTATGCTTCATACAGCACTTCTTACAGAGAATGAGGAAATCAAGAAATACTTAAAGGATCATATTCAGCTTTGCTGTGATACATTGGAGTATGCACTCTGGGATAAGGCACAGTATGGCGGTGCAACAGGCATTCATAACCTTTTAACAAGTATTGACTCGCTTGATGACTGCGGCTCGTTCGCATCAACTATGCTTGAGGTACACAAGTACTTGAACATCGAGGGCGTTAAGGAAGTTGCAGACTATGTAGGCGACTATATTTCAAATCACCAGACAAGACTTGAGGACGGCACCTTCTTCCGTAAGGAGCAGATGCACCACTTCCATAATATGACTCTGTGGGCAGATGATTTATATATGAGCGTTCCGTTCCTTTCAAGATATTACAAGTTCACAGGCGATATCAAGTATGCAGATGACGCCGCAAACCAGTTCTTCGGCTTCAAGAAGAAGCTTCATATGCCGGAGGAGGGCTATATGTCACACGTATATGACTTCAAGTACGACTCAAAGACAGGCGTACCGTGGGGCAGAGGCAACGGCTGGGTAGTATTCTCAATGACAGAGCTTTTAGAGGTGCTTCCGGAGGATCACCCGAAGCGTGCAGACCTGCTTGATTTCTTTAACGAGCTGTGCGAGGGCTATTTAAAGCTTCAGGACAATGACGGAATGTGGCATCAGGTATTAAATGACTGGGAGTCATATCCGGAAAGCTCATGTACATCAATGTTTATATATGCATTCTCAAGAGGTGTACGTTTTGGCTGGTTAAAGGAGAAGCAGAAGTATGTAAAGGCGTGCTTCAAGGCTTGGAAGGCACTTGCAAAGACATCAGTTGACACAGACGGTAACGTATACGGCGTATGCCGCGGCTCAGAGTTCTCATTCATACCGGATTATTACAAGTATGAATTAGGCTGGAACTTAAACGACACACACGGCACAGGTATCGTAATGTTAGCAGGTATTGAGATTATCAAGTTATCAGACTATCTGAAATAAAACGAAGAGACCGCAAAGCAAAAGCTTTGCGGTCTTTTTTTTGCTTGCAAATCTACAAATAAGCGTCAGCGCAATTGTGAATTGTGAATTGTGAATTGTGAATTATTTAAGTATTTCGCTCTTGTTGCCATGCCTCCCCGCAAATGCCGTTCTGCCTTGTTTACCTCAAGCACCTTCTGTGCCTGACGGTACAGTGCCGGATTTATGGCACGCAGCCGCTCGTGTACGTCTTTGTGTACGGTAGATTTTGAAACATTGAATGCCGCGGCGGCTTTTCGTACTGTTGAATTGTTGTCGATTATGTAGTGTGCCAGCTCCACGGCACGTTGTGCTATGTAATCCTTCATAAAATACCCTCCACCGGGCGGTAAAACCGCAGATTTGTACCATTCTATGCGTATAGCACCGTGTATATGCCTTTGCAAAAGAGCGATTTGAGACAAATTTTATATGAAAAGCTTTACAAAATTATTAAAATATGGTATAATATAAGGATAATAAAGCTACCACGAAAGGGCGGATTCCTGATGAAAATTACCGATGCCATGATACGCAACGTATGCTCGCAGACAATTTACAAAAGAGGTATGGAATATTTCAAAGAGGGCAGGGTACATCTGCGTAAACGTGGCGAAAATATGATAAATGCCGTAGTGGACGGTGATGAGGTCTATAATATTCAGGTGAAATTCGGCGAGGAGAAGATTGAAAGCTGTATGTGCACCTGTCCGTATTATCAGACTATGGATACGGTGTGCAAGCATATCGTGGCGGCATTGAAGCAACGCCAGGCAGAGCTTGAAGAGGGTGCAGGCTTTACGGATGAAAACGATAAGCTGGCACTGACCTTGTGTGACGGCTATGGGGCAATCCGTGCGATGAAGGAGGTGCTGTATCCGTCATTCACGCTTAACGCCTCGAAGGGCGTAAACGGCGTGACGTATAATATGTCAATGAGCTTTTCACCGACGGGTGAAAAGCTGCAGGGAATAGAGAGCTTTTTGGAATGTTACAGCACAGGTAAGGAATTTAAAATTGACCGCCGCTATACGTATATTCCGTTAAAGACGGAATTCGGCAAATATCAGAAGGAAATAATAGACATTCTGGCGGAAGGCTATGAAAACCGTGCACCTTCGGGCGGATTTTACACCAAGGCTGTGTATCAGACCAATATAGGCTTTAGGACAGTGGGCAGGCTTCTGCCACTGCTTGATAAGGTGGATTTCACCTTTGTGATGGATTCGGTGGCATTCAAGGGTATAAATATATATGAGGAAAATCCGGATATATTAATTGATATAAACGCCTCGGACGAGGAAATTCTTATGGAGGTAAGCGAGCGTGGAATTGCACTTACACGTGACGGAGAGTGGTTTTTCTATGAAAACGGAATCTACCACACAGACAAGGCGTGGCGTGAGTATTTTATGCCGGTGTATAATGCGTTAAGCTCCGAGAGTCGCACCTATATTTCCTTCAAGGGTGCAAACAGAATCAGCTTTGCAACGGACGTTCTGCCCGAGGTAAGAGGCAAGCGGGGCGTTGTGATGCAGGGGCTTGAGGATATAATTGTTGACGAAA
Organism: Clostridia bacterium; assembly: GCA_045540855.1. Lineage (GTDB taxonomy): Bacteria > Bacillota > Clostridia > UBA1381 > UBA1381 > UMGS1958. Next base: position 3,794 of record JAZQHZ010000023.1, on the reverse strand, counting down.
AGCCGGAATTCAAGATATATTTTGACAGCCGCAATAATGACGTGACTGCGGTTATAGTAGCTCATTACGGCTCAATTCCTGTAAGGCTCGGTGCAGATAATGACGTGGAAGGAAAAATCGTGGTGCGTGATTATGAGGCAGAAGCGGAGATTATGTCGCATTTCTCGGAGTTTGCAAGGGAAGAGAATATGCTTGTGCTTTCGGGCGATGGTGAGATTTTTGATTTCATCACCTACGAGCTGCCCATTTTAAGGCTAAAGGCGGAGATTATGATTTCGGAAAGCTTCGGTGCGATAACGATAACCACCGAGGCAGATATCGGTTTGCGGGCAGGTCTGGCGGCGAGCAGCTCTGCTATGTATGTAGACCTGTTGCTTGATACACAGCTCAGCTATGAGGAAATGCGAGGGATACTTGAAGCAGTAAGATACAGACGCAAATATTACAGGCTTGCAGACGGAAGATACCTTGATATTCCGGGCTGTAAAGAAAGTAAGCTGCTTACATTGCTTGAATATCTTGATTTCAATGACCACGATTTGAAAAGCAACGGTAAATGCTTGCCGATGAACTATCTTCTTTATATAAATGCAATGCCGGAGGTCGAAAAGGATAAGTATTTCACTGAGCTTGTAAATAAAATCCAGTCGCTTGAGCCGATATATCCTGCTCATCTTGAAAACGTACTGCGTGACTATCAGAAGGAAGGCACTGCGTGGATGAGACAGCTTGCGTGGCTTGGCTTTGGCGGAATTTTAGCCGATGATATGGGTTTGGGTAAAACCTTGCAGGTTATAGCCTTTGTTATGGGTGAAAAACGCAAAAAGCCATCACTGGTGGTGACACCGAGTGCACTTATATATAACTGGCTCAACGAAATCAACCGCTTTACTCCCGAAGCACGTGTGCTTGTGGTGGACGGACCGAAGGAGGAAAGGGCAAAGCTTATAGAGAGATATGCGGAATATGATTTTATAATCACTTCATATCCGATGCTTCGTCGTGACGGTGCCTTATATAAGGACAAGGAATTTGAATATTGCTTCATAGATGAGGCACAATATATAAAAAATCCTAAAACAATGAATGCACGCAGTGTCAAGAACGTAAACGCAAAGGTATGCTTTGCACTTACGGGTACTCCGATTGAAAATTCGCTTATCGAGCTGTGGAGTATATTTGACTTTGTGATGAAGGATTATCTTTACAGTGCAAAGGATTTCCGTGACCGCTTTGAAATACCTGTTTCAAAGAACGGTGATGCATCAGCGGCGGACACATTAAGGGCAAAAATACGCCCGTTCGTGCTTCGCAGAATGAAGCAGGATGTACTCTCTGAGCTGCCCGAAAAGATTGAAAACACAGTCTATGCCGATCTCGTGCCGGAGCAGAAGAAGATGTATCAGGCATTTCTTATGGCGGCAAAGAGTGAGACTGCACAGCTGCTTATGAACGGCTCAAAGATGCGTATATTAACGCTTCTGATGCGTTTGCGACAGATATGCTGTCATCCGTCGTTGTTTGATGAGGCATATAAAAAGGACAGCGGAAAGCTTAACGCCCTGCTTGATATTGTGACAAGTGCAGTTTCGTCAGGGCACAGGGTGCTGATTTTCTCACAGTTCACATCAATGCTTGCGATTATCCGCAGAAAGCTTGAGGGACTTGGGATATATTCCTTCTATATCGACGGTCAGACAAAGCCGTATGAGCGTACAGAGCTGTCACAACGGTTCAACGGCGGTGAGAGAAGTGTGTTCCTTATCTCATTGAAGGCAGGCGGTACGGGACTTAACCTCATCGGTGCGGATACCGTAATCCATTACGACCCGTGGTGGAACCCGGCAGTTATGGATCAGGCATCGGACAGAGCATACAGAATAGGACAGGAGAAGTCGGTGCAGGTGATACGTCTTGCGGCGAGCGGTACGATAGAGGAAAAGATTTTAAGATTACAGGAGAGCAAGAGAAATCTTGCGGACGATATAATAAAGGTAAATACAGATTCCTTTGCTTCGCTTACGAACGAGGAAATTCTGTCACTGTTTGAGTAGGAGGAAGGGTATGCTGCTTGATAAGTTCAGTAATGAAGAGCAGATAAAAAGGACAATGCCATCCTGGGCAAAAAGTCTGATATTTATTGCTGTTATATGGCTCATTATGAATATCGGTGCGGCGGTGTATATGAGCCTTTCAAAAACGGTATATTTCTGGGATTCTGCCACCTATTGGGATATAGCACGAAAAATTGCATCGGGAAGCCTGGGCGAGCATTTCTTTAAAGAGGTATACAATTCGACAATAACTCAGGACTACAACTATATAGCCGCACTGCCCTCGGCGCTGTGGGTAAGGCTTTTCGGTGAATCGAGAGCGGCGTATGTAACAGGGCTTGTGAATATGTATCTCATGCCCTGCGTTGTGATTATTTATGCAATAGCGAAAAGGCTTTCAAAGGCGGTTAAATTCGCAGTGGTGACAACGCTTGGAATATTGCCGGTGCTGATATTTATGACCTTTATCGGATTTTGCGATGTAGGCGGAATGATAATGTGTCTTGGATGTATGTACCTGTATTTCACTCGTAATGAGAGCAAATGCGAGGTGTGGCGATACGTTGCAATCGGAGCATTGCTTGTTCTGGCGATGCTGTGGCGGCGGTGGTATGCGTTCTTTGCGGTGTCATTCCTCACAGCAATGGCGGCGGATTCGCTGATATTCCGTACAAAAAAGCTGCCGGCTATAATCTCGGCACTGACTGCAGGTGCGATACTTCTGCTGTTTTTCAGAGGGTTTGTGTTTGAAAGACTGCTTGCGGATTACGGAAGCCTGTATTCGGGATACAAGTTCACGCTTTCAACTGATTTAAAGCTTGTGACGAGGTATTTCGGAGTGCTGACTCTGATGGCACTTGTGGCGGCAAGTATTGCGGCGGGTGTAGTTAAAAGAGAAAAGCGGACTGTGTTTTTGTGGATGCAGATTTTAGTCTGCTTTGCGATGTTTGTATCGGTGCAGACGCACGGTCAGCAGCATTTATTGCTCTACGTTCCGTCGATAGCGGTGATGATACTGATACTGATAAAGCATATTGACAATGTATACTCGCTCGGAGCATTGGTACTGATAGCGGTTATGAATACGGTCAATGTACAGCTGCCACGGACTCAGCCGGATAACATACAGGGAATAAAGCATTATGCACTGATACCGGATTTTTCAATGATACCGCCGGTGCGTGACGATGTGGATGAGCTGTTAAGGCTCAAGCATACGCTTGATATGGCAATTCCCGAAGGGAAAACCCTCGGTGTGCTTGCAAGCTCCTTTAAGCTTAATGAGGATATTTTAAGGAATGTTGAGCCGTCGGTGGGATTCGACGGTGCGAGAAATGAATATATTTATCCCTTGCCGCAGGTGGATTCGAGGGATAAGGATATGAGTGCATTATATAATGTAAATTATATGCTCGTGGCATTCCCTGCCCAGACGCATCTTGCCCAGGGCAATCAGAAGGTAGTAAGCGAGGCAGTGCAAAGCTTTGGTGCATATGCGGACTTTGCAACGGCGTATGACGAGCTGGAGGAATACGCAACGGAGCTTGACGGGATTGAATTAAGGCTTTATCAGCGTAACCGGATGGTGACACAACAGCAGATGATTACGTTTGAAAAAAGAGTGAGGTAAATTAATGTTTATATATTAGGCTTCTCCTTGAGGAGAGGCTCCGCCGCAGGCGGTGGTGAGGTGTAGGATGCGAAGCATCCGTCGGATTTTCCACCTCATCCGGCACTTCG
>JAZQHZ010000022.1:0-8247 GCA_045540855.1 Clostridia bacterium | reverse complement strand
TATCATTTTTACTTTTAGCAAATATTTCTCTTTGCTAATATTCTATTCTTTTTTTATGTTTTTTATTATAAAATATATACTATAAGCAAAGAATATATTTTAAGGTGATTACTATGATTAATTATAAACTATCAGGCGAACGTATACGCAAGCAAAGAAAGCTTTTAGGTCTCACTCAGGAAAAGCTGGCTGAAAATATAAAAATCACGCCGAGCTTCTATTCACAAATAGAATCCGGCGCAAGAAAAGCCGGAATAAATACTTTTGTCAACCTGTCGCAAGAGCTTTCGCTTTCTTTGGATTATATTCTCGGCAACAATGTGCAACCAACTTCTGTTGACTCTCTCGATAAGACAGAATATAAAATTTTACATCATTTAAAAAAACTTTCTCCTAAAGAGAAAGATTTTGTTCTTGATATTATTACTTCTTTAGATAAGCTAAAATAAAAGGGTGCGTGTGCACCCTTTCGTTATATCTCACGATATTTACTTTGTCCCATTTCGTACAGGTCATTTCCTTCACAGTCAATTAATACCGTTGCCGGGAAATCCTCTACTACAAGCCGGCGTATCGCTTCTGTGCCGAGATCGTCATAGGCTATTACCTCAGATTCCTTGATTGCCTCAGCTATCAGGGCACCTGCTCCGCCTATTGCTCCCAGATAAACCGCACAGTTTCGCTTCATTGCATCTACTACCGCCTTGTTTCTTGCACCCTTGCCTATCATTACACTTAAGCCGTGGTCTAAAAGCATTGGTGCGTACGCATCCATTCTGCCCGCCGTTGTAGGTCCGCACGAGCCTATCACCTCGCCCGGCTTTGCAGGGCACGGTCCTGCGTAGTATATCATCTGTCCGCTAAGCTCAATCGGAAACGGCTCGCCCTCTTTAAAAAGACGTGTCATTCGCTCGTGAGCTGCGTCACGTGCTGTGTATATAACTCCCGATATAAGCACGCTGTCGCCTGCTTTAAGCTCTTTTATCTGCTCTTTTGTAATCGGTGTCGTTATTCTTTTCTCCATTTTTATTCCTCTAACATTGAGCATACATCATCTAAAATATAGTCTGCTCCCATTTCTTCAAAATATCCTTTTGCACTCCTGCCCGAAACTCCCGTCAGAACTGCACAGAAATCTGCGCCCATCGCTTTTGCGGCAAGAATATCCGAGCCTGCATCGCCTACTATGAGTGTATTTTGGATTTTCTCCCTGTCATAGCTTCCGTCAAGAATTTTCGCATCGTCATAGTCTGTGCCGTAAAGTGCCTTTAAAAACATATACGGATGCGGCTTGGTAAGTGCATTGTTATTGAGTGCCGTTTCTGCCGCAACTACGTGGTCATAGTTGCAGAGTCCGTCTGCTGCAAAATATTGCTTCACTCCCCAATCCTCGATTGGCTTCATCATCTCAATCTGCGGTCTGCCTGTACCTGTACATAACCGCTTGCTTTCGCTCAATTCCTTTAACAGTCTGCGAAGCTTGTCCTTATCCACAATCGGCTCTTCATTTAAAAGCAAGCCCGTTTTTCCCGGATGCATTGATGACTTGCCCCATAATGCCTCGCCTAAGAACCACTCCTGAAAAAGAGTGTGCATAGTCTGCCACATAAGACCGTTACGCTTTAACCACCCGTAATCAAAGCCGCTTACCTGCGAGCATTTTTTGGCAAGCTTGTCGTATTCGTTTATGATATTATCACTCAGATTTTTTGCATATTCAAGTACCGGCTTAAAATCCTCATCAATTTTACAAATCCACGCAATCAGCACAGTAACATAGCCTAAATCCCAGTTAGAATTTACGCCCTTGCTCTTCAATACGCTTATAAGCTCATCATTGCAGAACACTTTTTTGCGGATTTCGGGATAATTTTTCATTCCTACTGCAGCATCTATATGTATTCCCTTGTTATAGTTAAGGTATTCCCATACAGTCAATGCCGCACAGTTCCAGTAATTCTGCTCGCTTGTTATTACTCCGTCCATATCGAATATGATGGTGTCGTATTTATTTAAAAATGATTTCAGCATTATTCAACCGTCCAAGCAATTTTTCCTGCCACTCCGGCAGTTTTGCCCTTTCTTGCTTCGCTCACTTCAAAGGTCTTATTGAGTGCCGAGCCTACACTTCTGAAAATTGCTTCCCAGATGTGGTGTCCGTTATGACCTCTCATAACATCAATCTGCATTGTACACATCGCACCCTGAACAAAGCCCGCGAGGAAGGTTTCTAAGTCCTGTGTATCCATTCCCTCGACCTTTTCGGTAAGCTCACAGCCGTGGTAGTCGATTAAGAATAACGCTCTTGATTCAAAGCTTAGTGCAGTCTCCGCCTTTGCCTCGTCAATTATTCCGATTGCATCTCCGTAGCCGAAGCAGCCGTCTGTGCGGTCAATATACTCCTTGCACGCCTTACCCACTGCAATACCCAAATCCTCGGCGATTACGTGCGTAAGCACGAACTCGTCAAGCTTTACGTCAACCTCAAGATTGAAGCCGCCTCTCCATGCGATATGCTCCAGCATATGATTGAAGAACGGAATTGTTGTGTTTATGTACTTGCGATAGTCACTGCGTAACGGTGAAAAATCAAGCGTTACGTTCATTTCTGACTCTGTCGTCTTTCTGCAAACGTGAATTTTTTCCATAGTTTTGCTCCTTTATATAAACGGATTAAGGGGATGTCTCATCCGACAGCCCCTTATTTCAATTACTTTCTTTCCTTAACAGCCAGACCGTGAGTATCAAAGCCCTCAACAGTTGCGAACTTATAGGCATAGTTGCGTACCTTTTCAAAGCCTTTCTTTGAAGCATATCCAACTGATGAACGCTTTAAGAAGTCCATAACCGATACTGATGAATACGTCTTTGCAAAGCCGCCTGTCGGGAGAATTGCATTCGGTCCTAATACGAAGTTACAGAGTGTAACCGGTGTATAATCGCCAAGTAAAATCTCGCCTGCGTTCTTGATTAACGGTAATGTGTCAAACGGCTTTTCTGTCATAACCTCCATATGCTCCGGAGCGTAGTCGTTTACAAAGTCGATACTCTCCTCTAATGAGCTTGTGAGGATTACACCGCCGTATGTAGTAAGGTTTATTTCGATAAATTCCTTACGCTTAGGCGAAATCTTTTCTAACTGTCTGTTTACAATCGGGATAACCTTGTCAACAAGCTCCTTTGAGTGTGTAACAAGTAATGCCGCACTGTCCGGACCGTGCTCTGCCTCGATCATCCAGTCAAGCGCAACCTTTTCCGGATCTGCCTTTTCGTCAGCCAATACGATAATTTCTGACGGACCTGCCGGTAAGCCTGCGTCGATATTGTTTGCAAGAACTCTCTTTGCAGCTGTTGCATAGCTGTTACCCGGTCCTATAATCTTGTGGCACTTCGGAATTGTTTCTGTTCCGTAAGCAACTGCAGCTACTGCCTGAATTCCGCCCACCTTATAAATCTCTGTGATGCCTATAATCTTTGCCGCACAAAGGATTGCATCGTCTACCTCACCCTTCTCATTCGGAGGTGTTACAACTACAATCTTCTCTACCTTTGCAACCACTGCCGGAATACCAAGCATACATAATACTGACGGGAACGAGCCCTTGCCGTGCGGAACATAGAGACATACGTCTACAATCGGAGTTGTCTTTTCGCCAACCATAAGTCCGTCGTCTACCATAGTGAACCACATTTCCTCCGGAAGCTGCTTCTCGTGGAAATCGTAGATGTTCTTATATGCATATTCGATTGCTTCTCTTGTTTCTGCGTCAAGGCGGTTATAGCCGATTTCGATTTCCTCAGGTGTTACCTTCATTGTCTGCGCTGTGAGCTGCACCTTGTCAAACTTTGCAGTGTATTCTAAAACTGCCTCGTCACCTCTGTCACGGATGTCATCCGAAACCTCCTTGGCAATCTTCATCTGCTCTGTAATATCGAGCTCTGCACGCTTCATAATGAAATCGTACTGCTCCTTTGTCATTTTAGAAAGCTCATATATGTTGGGATTCATAGCTTTTGCTCCTTTGTTTAATTAAATAAGTCTTTTATTTTATCCGTAAAGGTTTTCTTCTGCTTGTAGTTCTTCTCGTCCTCAAACTCACGAAGGATTTCCTTCTGCTTCGACGAGAGATTCTTCGGAACCTCTACGTTTACTGTTACGTACTGATTACCTCTCGTGTTGCCACGCATATACGGTATACCCTTGCCACGCATCCGAAACTGCGAGCCGGTCTGTGTACCCTCCGGAATATCAAGGTCTACCATTCCGTCAAGAGTAGGCACCTTTAAAGTTGCACCCAATGCCGCCTGAACGAATGTAATAGGTACATCTATAAACACATCATTGCCCTCACGCTGGAATACAGAATGCTTTCTTACACGCACCGTAATAAGTAAATCACCGTTGGGACCACCCTTTTCGCCCGGCTCTCCGCCGCCCGAAATCTGGATTGTCTGACCGTGGTCAATTCCCTGTGGAATGCTTACCTCAATAGTCTTGCTCTTCCGTACCTTACCCGTTCCACGGCAATCCTTACACGGATCACTTATGATTTCACCTGTACCCTTACAATGCGGACACGTGCTTACAACATTCGAGAAGCCAAACATCGTTCTCTGCTGCTGCACAATCTGACCGCTACCACCGCAGTGGCCACACTTAACCGGACTTGTGCCCGGCTTTGCACCGCTGCCGTTACACGTCTTACACTTTTCAGACATTGTGACATTAAGCTTCTTCTTGCAACCAAACGCCGCTTCTTCAAAGCTGATGTCAACAATCTGCTGTACATCACGACCGCGTCTGGGACCGTTGCGTCGGCTTCCACCGCCAAAGCCACCGAAGCCGCCGCCGAATATATCGCCAAAAATATCACTGAAGTCAAAGCCGGCTCCGTTAAAGCCGCCACCGCCACCGAAGTTCGGATCAACTCCTGCATGACCGTACTGATCATATCTCGCACGCTTATCGGCATCGGATAATACTCCGTATGCCTCGTTCACTTCCTTGAACTTCTCCTCCGCTTCCTTATTGTCAGGATTGCGGTCAGGGTGATATTTCATAGCTGCTTTTCTGTATGCTTTTTTTAATTCGTCGTCACTTGCGCCCTTACTGACGCCTAAGACTTCGTAATAATCTCTCTTATCAGCCATTTCTATCTCCTATTTTTCAACTAACCTTCATTATACACTAATTTGCATTGTTTGTAAAGCTAATTTGCATAATTTATGAATATTTTTTGTATATTCCCTAAAAAGGGCAGACAAGCGTCTGCCCCTTTTGTATAATTATTAGTCGTTGTCTACTTCTCTGTAATCTGCTTCGTACACATTATCGCCACCCGGAGCTGCGTTCGGGTCTGCACCCGGTGCACCCTGCGGATTTGCCTGCTGATACATCTGCTGTGCAACTGAATAGAACTTCTCCTGGAGCTGGTCTGTTGCTGCCTTGATTGCCGCAGAATCTGTACCCTTGAGAGCCTCTCTTACCTTATCAAGCTCACCCTCAACCATTGACTTTGTAGCATCGTCTACCTTATCACCGGCATCCTTTAACGCCTTTTCGCACTGGTAAACGAGCGACTCAGCATTGTTTCTGATTTCAACCTCTTCCTTACGCTTCTTGTCTTCCTCAGCGTACTTCTCAGCTTCCTTAACTGCCTTTTCGATATCCTCGTCACTAAGGTTTGTTGAAGCTGTGATTGTAATCTTCTGCTCGTTGCCTGTACCTAAGTCCTTTGCTCTTACATTAACGATACCGTTTGCGTCGATATCGAATGTAACCTCAATCTGCGGTACACCTCTCGGAGCCGGAGCAATTCCTGTTAAGTTGAAGCGGCCTAATGTCTTATTGTACTGTGCCATTTCTCTTTCACCCTGTAATACGTGAACCTCAACAGATGTCTGACCGTCTGCTGCAGTTGAGAAAATCTGGCTCTTGTTTGTCGGAATTGTTGTATTTCTCTCGATGAGCTTTGTGAATACGCCGCCCATTGTCTCGATACCTAATGAAAGCGGAGTTACGTCAAGGAGAAGGATATCGCCTGTACCCTCATCACCGTTTAATACACCACCCTGGATTGCAGCACCTACTGCTACGCACTCGTCCGGGTTAATGCCCTTATGCGGCTCCTTGCCCATCTCTCTCTTTACAGCCTCCTGCACTGCCGGGATTCTTGATGAACCACCAACTAAGAGTACCTCGTCAATCTCGCCCTTTGAAAGACCTGCATCGTTCATAGCATTTCTGATGCTTGTGATTGAACGCTCAACGAGGTCTGCTGTAAGCTCGTCAAACTTTGCCTTTGTTAATGTTACGTCCATATGCTTCGGACCTGTTGCATCTGCTGTGATGAACGGAAGGTTAATCTGTGAAGTTGTTGTTGATGAAAGCTCAATCTTTGACTTCTCAGCTGCTTCCTTTAATCTCTGCATAGCCATCTTATCGCCTGAAAGGTCGATACCGTTTTCAGCCTTGAAGGTTGATACTAAGTAATCAATAATTCTCTGGTCGAAGTCGTCGCCACCTAAGTGTGTATCACCATTTGTTGATAATACCTCAAATACGCCATCAGCAATCTCAAGGATTGATACGTCGAATGTACCGCCACCGAGGTCGTATACCATAATCTTCTGCTCCTTATCGCTCATACCGTAAGCAAGAGCAGCAGCAGTCGGCTCGTTGATAATTCTCTGAACGTTAAGACCTGCAATCTTACCTGCATCCTTTGTTGCCTGACGCTGTGAGTCGTTGAAGTATGCCGGAACAGTGATAACTGCATCTGTTACTGTTTCGCCAAGGTAAGCTTCTGCATCACTCTTGATCTTTGCAAGAATCATTGCAGAAATCTCCTGCGGTGTGTAAGTCTTGCCGTCGATTGTAACCTTTTCTGATGTACCCATCTTTCTCTTGATTGACATAATTGTTCTGTCTGCATTTGTTACTGCAGCACGCTTTGCAACCTGACCGACAATTCTCTCGCCGTCCTTCTGGAATGCAACTACTGACGGAGTTGTTCTTGCACCCTCGCTGTTTGTGATAACGTTCGGGTTACCGCCTTCCATAACTGCTACACATGAGTTTGTAGTACCTAAGTCAATACCAATAATCTTTCCCATTTTATTTTCCTCCTCTATATTACATAGAAACTTTATATACTTTATTTATTACCGTTTTTTACGGTTTAATTAGCTACCTTAACCATTGAGTATCTTACAACCTTTTCACCCTTGTAGATATAGCCCTTCATAAACTCCTCCACAATAGTGTTATCGTCTGTTGTTTCGTCCTCAATGTGCATTACTGCATTATGCAGATTCGGGTCAAACTGCTCGCCCAAAGCCTTTATCGGCTCAACTTCAAGCTTTGTTAAAACCTCTTCAAACTGCTTCATAACCATTTCAACACCCGCCTTGAAGGTCTTTGCCTCTTCAGACTCAACCTCTGTTGCAAGTGCTCTTTCCAGGTTATCGCCAATCGGCAGAATTGCCGCTGCCGCATCTGCTATTGCATCGCTGTAACGTGCATCCTTCTCACGCTGACTTCTCTTGCGGAAATTGTCATACTCTGCATAAAGTCTTGTGTATTTATCCATCTGCTCATTAAGCTTTGCTTCAAGCTCTGCTATTTTATCCTCGGCAGTTGCTTCTGATACTGTTTCTTCAACAGCCTCCTCAACCTCCGGAGTTGTCTTTTCTTCCTTATTGCTCAATTTATTCGCCTCTTTTCTATATTATCCCTTGAGATAATCATTCAATAATTTATCAATTTCCTGCGATATTAAATCCAGGCTTGCAAACACCTTTGCATAATTCATTCGCTTCGGGCCTATTACTCCAAGCTTGCCGACATTCTTTCCGCCGAGTGAATAATTCACTGTTACAAGCGAGCAATCCTCTAAAAGCTCTGAATTGTTTTCCATTCCGATTTTCGCCTTGACTCCGCCTTCTGTATCCGCCTCTGCAAGTAGATTTTTTAATTTACCCTTATCCTCAAGCAAGTCGAACATCTTTCTTGCCTTGCCGATATCCGAATACTCCGGATAGCTCAGGATTGATTTTGCATTGTGGACGAATATTTCCGAATCGTCCTCGGCGTTTATCGTCTCATATACGAAATTCAGAATACTTATGAGCACCTTCGGCGGAAGCGGAAGCAACACTGCGATTTCGCTTTCGATTTCCTTTATCTTTTCAAAGGTTATCATACTTCCCGTAAGTCCGCACAGCTTCTTATTAAGAATATCTGCC
>JAZQHZ010000021.1:0-18866 GCA_045540855.1 Clostridia bacterium | reverse complement strand
TATGACTTAATAGTAACTTTTTAAACTATTACTCATAGATCTTTTCATGAAATTTTTTATAGATCGGGAAAAGAACTCTTTTCCCTTTCTCTCTCCCTAAAACAAAAAAATATCAGTCGGTAAGACTGATATTTTTTGTTTCATATATTTTCAGGAATATTTAAAATTATAGTTGTTCCCTTACCTTCCTCGCTCTGTATTTCCATTGCATTTTCGCTGTGATATGCAAGCTCCATACGGCGGCGTATATTTTTAAGGGCAATTCCTGATTTACTTTCAATCGGTTTATTTTCCCTTATTCTTTCAAGCCTTTCCTTTTCTATTCCCGGTCCGTTATCACGTACATACAGCTTTATGCCTGTATCGGTTTTCTGTGCCGATATACTTATTATACAGGTTGTGCTGAATCGCTCCAATGCGTATTTTATTGAATTTTCCACAAGCGGCTGTAAAATAAGCTTCGGGATTTTATAGGCACTGAATTCTGCATCCACATCAATATTTATTTCAAGCCTTTCTTCAAAGCGAATCTTCTGAATTGCTATATAATTACCTAACAAATCAATTTCCTCTGCTATTGTTATAACTGATTCTTTATTATTAACCGTACTTCTGAACAGCTTACTTAAAGCCTGCACCATCACGGATATTTCCTTTGTTCTTGAGCTTTTTGCCATCCAGTTGATTGACTCAAGCGTATTATACAGAAAATGCGGATTTATCTGTGACTGCAATAATTTAAGCTCTGATTCCTGCAAGAGGATTTTCTTAAGATAGTTATCGTGAATCAGCGTATCTATCTGGCTGACCATCACGTTAAAATCCTGTGCCAGTGAGCTTATCTCATTCTTTCCGCCGGCGCCGCTGATTTCAACGCCTTCAAAAACACCGTTCTCTACCTTTTTCATCTGAACTGAAAGCTCAGACAGCGGTCTTACCATTCTCCTTGAAATGAGATAACTGATATACACCACAAGAATTACCATTGCAATAAATGCAATAATACATATAGTGATTACTTTTTCAAGCCTGCCGAACACTGCACTTGAGCTCAGATATACTGCATATTTCCAGCCCGGAGTTTCTAATTCCTTATATGTATGATAATATTTTTCACCGTTAAATTCTGTTTCGTTGACCGAATCTCCGTTTCTTACAATATTATTCATAAAATGCTTTGCATCGTCACTATTTGAAAAATCCGTATAAAGCACATCATCATCTGCCATAATCAGTGAATTTAGCGGATATTCCTTCAAAGTGGAATTTGCTTTTTTTGCGAGGGCTTCTATATCAATTCCTATCACAAGAATTCCTTCTGCACTGAGCTCCGGGTTTGATAAATCAACAATTTCACGCACGGCTATAAGGTCAGTAAGCTCGCCTTCGGGCGCAATCCATTTAAAGCGTTCTCCGTAGCTCATTGATTTTTCTACAATCTCGCTCATTGAATCCTTCCACGACGGATTAAGTCCCATTGCCGTTACAATCGGCTTGTATTCTGTATCAAGCAGCAATGCAAACTTAGTTGCTGACTGCTCATTTACCATATTGAGAAGATATTTTCTCAGTTCATTCGACGCGACAAAATCTTCATATGAATATTTCTCACCCTGCGCAAATGTTCTTATCCAGCCCTGTATATCATCATCGCTCATAAATTCCATTGATACACTTTCAATTTCATCAACTGTATTTTGTACTGAATCTGCCGAAATTTCAATGATGGTGGAAAGCTGTGAATTTAGCATTGCATCATAGTTTTTTATAAAATAATTTGCAAAGATAAGTGTCATCACAGCCAGAACTGCAATAATCACTCCATTTACAAACATAACCTGTGTCATCAGGCTTTGTTCCATAAAAAAGGATGATATTTTTTTCTTCATTTTCATTTTCCTCTGCTTTTTTATACTATATTTAGTTTACCATATTTCACCTGTTTTTTCAATACATAAAACCTTGTTTTTTCATTAAAAAAACTTGTAAATTCCCGCAATGTATGGTATAATAATTACAGTATTAACATATTTTAAGGAGTGTTGACATGATCAGGGTTTTAATTGCAGATGATGAACGCATTATCCGTGAAGGTCTGGCGTTCGGAGTTGACTGGCACAGTCTTGATATGAATGTAGTCGGGCTTGCAGGCGACGGACGTGAAGCTTATGAAAAAATAATAGAAACCGAGCCTGAGCTTGTTGTAATTGATATTCGTATGCCTGAAATGTCAGGGCTTGAGGTGATAAAGGCAGTACGTGAAAAGCTTGGAAACAAAATCACTTTTATTATTCTCTCGGGATACGGTGAATTTACATACGCTCAGCAGGCTATGACATACGGCGTAGTTGAATATCTTTTAAAGCCTACGGATGATGAGGAATTATATAATACTCTGAAAAGAGTCGGCGAAGAAATAGAAAAAGAGAAAAAACGCTCTGAATTCGAGACTGAAATGCGTGAAAACATGAAGCGCCAGATGCCTATTCTTCGTGAACATCTTATGAAGGATTATGTCACAAACTCATATTTTGAAGCGGAGGATTTTGAATATTATCAGAAATATCTTGACCTCGAAAGCAATGTAAGGCTTGTATTGTATCAGATTGCAAATGAAGCAAGTATTGATGAGCTATTTTCATTAAAAAGCCTTATTTTGCAGAGGCTTGGCTCTCAAAGTGATTCTATGTGCTTTATTATACGAAATCAGATTTTGCTGGTATTGCGAGAGGAATATACAGATTCTTCACTTCTTGATATGCTCAACGGAATCAATGAGTATTTTCACGAATTTTATGACAGCAATCTGCGTGTAATATACATTGCAACAACTCAGATGAAAACCCTTCCCTATGCATATGCACAGGCAAATAAATGTACAAGCTATAGCTTCTATTTAAGTGATGAATATATCATCGCAATGGAGGATATTCTCGAAAAAATCAACACAAGCTATGATGCACATTTCATCAACTATGACGAAATTGTTGACTGTGTAAACAGTGGTAATGTTGAGCAGACAAAGTCGCTTATAAATTCATACTTCGACCAGCTTACAAATGCGTGCTTTGCAGTGCATATCACAAAAACTTATCTGACTGAGCTGTATATGGCAATCATTCGCTGTATGAAAAATACCGAAGCGGACGACTTTATCCTTGAAACACTTACCTTCTCTCAGGCAGGCTCAATTGAAGGAATAAAGGAACAGATTCTGCGTCTGGCAATATCTGTGGCAGAGAGCAATTATAATGAAATTTCTGATACATATTCACAGAACATCAAGGAAGCTATAAAATACGTCAACGAGCATCTTGATGACAGTACGTTTACGCTCAAGTATCTGTGCAATAACGTTTTATTCATAAACGTGGATTACTTCGGTCGATTATTCAAAAAAGAAACGGGCGAAAAATTCACCCGCTATGTCACATTAAAGCGAATCGAAGCAGCTAAGAAGATTATTGCAGAGGGCAAAATCATCAATATCTTTGAAATTGCGCAAATGGTGGGATTTGGTGACGGAGCACAGTATTTCAGCCAGGTATTCAGAAAAATCACCGGCTATACGCCTTCCGAATACAGAGAAAAACAGATATATCTTGAGGAAAGCAACTAAAAAGAATCACAGTCACATAATGTGACTGCGATTCTTTTTTATAGTAATTATATTGATGGAGTTTAATACTTGAACTGGTACTTATACTCATCAGGTATTGAAATGTTTCCGCTCTCATCCTTATTTGACGGGTCATTTTCATATGCGGTCTTATAATCCTCGCATACAGCCTCACCGTCCATTAAGAGCCACTGCTCAATAGCTTCCTTGTAGCCTGCTTCATCAATCTTTCCGGTGATATAATTTACCTCTGCCTCCTGAATGATTGTATCAAGCTGTGTACCACTTGTTGAGTATGCCTCTGATGTGTACGGCTCCATCGGATTTGCCACTGCATACTGCTCATTGTCTACATAAACCTCTTCAACAGTCTTGTCTACCGCGCTTACATATGACTGCTTGAGCTTCATCGGTGAAACCTCCATTGAGAACTGCGGAAGGTCTGCATACTCCTTAACAAGCTCTGCATCTGTCTTCTTAACAGCTCTGCCCTCAGCATCAAGTGTATAGTTTCTGTCTAAAATACCGTAGTTACAGAGATTTAATACATATTCACTGTTACACTCATCAAGTACTGAAAGGATGAAATCAAGGTCTTCTTCAGTCTTAACTGTTGATTTCGGGAATACATAGTAGCCGCCGTGACCTGTTGTAGGCCAGGTTCTTGCCGGTGAAGAAGCGTCCTTCTTTAAGTAACCGAATACTCCCACCTCAGCATCAGGGTTCTTGTCAACGATGTTTCTTGCATTCTTCTTTGCTCTGTCTGCAACGTCAATCTGTACACCGCCAAAGCCGTTCAAGAAATCATCATCCCATGAGTTTGAATCAAGTGTAGCCATATTTGAGTTGATATAGCCTGCTGCATACCACTCACGAAGCTTTGTTAAAGCATCGAAGTATCCCTGTGACATAAACCACGGCTTCCAAGTCTTTGCTGCCTCATCATAGCCCCAGTTATTCGGAGCACCCATCCATACTGCAAGGTTTCCTAACGGTCCGTCAAGGTATACTGTAATAATCATACCGTATGTATCCTTCTTACCATTGCCATCCGGGTCGTTTTCCGTGAACTGCTTTAATACATTCTCAAATTCGTCTATTGTTGTCGGCATAGCAAGTCCTAAGTTGTCAAGCCAGTCCTTACGGATTGTAACACCCTGACGACCTATAACTCTGCTTCTGTAAATACCGTAAATCTTACCGTCAACCGAGATATTTCTGTTTGTTGTTTTATTTGCCTTTGCAAGGTAGGGATATACATATCCTTCCGGATTTTCTTCTGTTACATACTTTGCATCTGTCTTTGTGAAGATATCGGTAAGATCCCAGAATGTGCCTGCCTTTGAGTTCTGGATTACCGATGAATTTCTTGTCTGCACAAGCATCATATGCGGATATTCTCCCGCACCCATTGCTGCTGTTACCTTTTCGTTATATGCAGTTGATGCAACCCACTGTAAATCAACGTTTACCTTTTCATATTCCTTGCCGTACTTTGCTGACATCTTTTCGCCAAGATACCTCTGCATTTCCTGTACTACCGGCGAATCCGGAGCTGCCGGTGTTGATCTTGTGGCACTTGTCATAACACTGAAGCCCGGAACTGTTGTATCTGTTCCCAGAGACTTTACATTACTGCCACCGCAGCCTGACACCATAGTTGCCGCTAAGCTTAATGCAACAAGCATTGTGCCTATTCTTACGTGCTTTTTCATAATTATTTCCTCCTTTTATTTTAACCTTTAACTGCTCCCACCATAACTCCGCTTGCAAAATGCTTCTGCAGGAACGGATATACTATAAGAATGGGAACAGTACCTATTACAATTGCTGCCATCTTCAGTGTTTCCTGCGGCAAATCCTCTATATCTACCACTTCCTCTGATGATACCATTACCATATTTCTTAACACAAGCTGGAACGGATACTTTGTTGTATCATTGAGATATAACAATGCACCAAAGTAATTGTTCCAATGACCTACCGCATAGAACAATCCGAATGTTGCTACACACGGAAGTGAAAGCGGAAGTGCTATTTTCAAGAAAATGATAATGTCTGTACAGCCGTCGATTGATGCGGCTTCTTCAAGCTCCTTAGGTAATTCCATAAAGAAGTTACGCACAATCATCATATTGTATGCACTGATTGCACCCGGCAAAATCAATGCTGAATAGGAATCATATAATCCTATGCTTTTTACAACGAGGAAGGTAGGAATCATACCTCCTGTGAATACCATTGTAAAAAGTACGGTATTTAAAATGATTTTATTTCCGATAAGCTTTACTCTTGAAAGTCCGTATGCCATTGTTGTTGTAAAGAACAGGTTTACCAATGTTCCTAAAACTGTTACTGCAATTGATATGAACAGTGATCTTATAACCATTCCGCCCATATCGTTCATATCAAAAATTCTTTTATATGCCGCCAATGTCGGATTTTCCGGAATAAGGAATATAGGTCTTGATACGATTTCCGTTTCTGTTGCAAACGAAGCCGCAATTACATAAATAAATGGAATAACCATCAGTATTGCCACTGCAGTGAGAAACGTATATACCACAACATCCATTGTGACATCACTTGCTGTTTTTCTTTTTAATAACTTCACAGTATTCCCCTCCTTTTAGAATAATCCGGACTGTCCGGCTTTCTTGGCAATCTTATTTGCTGCCTGGATACATATCAGACTGACAACTGCTTTAAATAATCCGACCGCCGTTGAATATCCGTAGTTACCGTCGACTCGTCCGATATTGTATACGTATGTATCAAACGTATCCGTAGCTGATTTATTCAGGCTGTTCTGCATAAGAATAATCTGCTCAAAGCTCGTATCAAGAACGCTTCCCATACGGAGAATAAACATTGTTACAATAGTGCTTAAAATTGCAGGTAATGTAATATGTATCAACTGCTGGAATCTTGTGGCACCGTCTACAATTGCCGCTTCATACTGCTCCACATCAACTCCTGCAAGTGCGGCAAGGAAAATAATTGTTCCCCAGCCGGTTTCCTTCCACACATTCTGGAATAACAGAACCCAATATATTGCCGTTTTACTTCCAAGCCATTGCTCGCCTTTACCGTTGAATTTCTTGACAAGCTCGAAAATCGCTCCGCCTGTTGATGCATCTGATGATGCTTCTTTAAGAAGCATAAAGGTTATTGATGTTATTACAACCATTGATACAAAATGCGGTACATACACCAATGTCTGCAATGTTCTCTTATACCATCCGACTTTAACTTCATTTAACAGAAGTGCAAAAACTATCGGCAACGGGAAGAAGAAGATTATATTCATTGCGGAAATAATCATCGTGTTCCTGAAAAGCTGAAGGAAGCTTTTTGAACTGAAGAATTTGATAAAGTTATCAAATCCTACCCACTGTGCCTGCATAAACGGCACACCTGCATAGTAATTCTTCATTGAAATGAAAATACCCCATAGCGGAACTATTTTAAAAATTATAAAATACAATACTCCCGGAAGAAGCAGTGCATACATCCATTTATCACGCTTCATCTGTGCCCATTTACTGTTTCTCTTCAGTTTCAATTCAGCAGTACTTGCTGTACTTTTTGCCATTAATACTCCACCTTTCGTTAAAATATTTTACTCAACTATATTTTACTATAAGTACGTGTTCTTATAAAGAGAGAAATGCGACTTGTTAAAATAAAAAAATCCAATTATTCTTGAAAAATACAGCATTAACGTGAAAATTTCAGACTTTTTCAATGGTTTGAGGTCGTTTTTTTTCATCAATGCACTTTAATAGCAAAAGAGGAAACCGGAAGGTTTCATCTTTGCTTCATTCTGTTATAATCAGCTCTGCATCATAAGCACCCAGTATAAATTTATTCTTGCAATCCTTCTCACTAAGTACTCCCTTACCCGGATTATCCAACGAAATTTCAACAGGCTCATTCTTGAAATTGACATAGAAATACTGACCGGGTGCAATTTCTCTTCCCTGCACACCCACAGGAACACTCAGAGCAGGTGTTAAACCTATTTCTTCGGAAATTTCATCTATAAGCCACGACAGTGTTGATATATCCATCTCTGCCGCAGTATAATAAGCTGTTCCCTTCCCGAATTTATTGCGGGAAATTGCACAGATATCCCTTTCCTTGAACTTTGCAAAGCACTCTGCAGCATTGAGTTCAAGATGCTCGTAATACTGTGCCTGCGAAATAGTTTCTCTACCATCTCGTATCAGTGTAAGACGTTCATGAGGTGTTCCGTTTTTCTCAACAAGAACTGTATTTTCGTCAAACGACCACTTATTATCCGTACGGTTAAAACCTGCAATTCTTATTCCGAATACATCTGCAAGCATTCCCGGACGAGGAGTGGTGAACACCTTTGAATTTTCATCCATATACGCTGATGTTCCCGTCATAATAACGGTGCCGCCGTCCTCTGTATATTTGCGTATAGCAGTTGCTGATTTTTCATTCATTATGATGTGATTAGGGATTATAAGAAGCTTGTAGTTTTTCTTGAGATTTCTTAAATCCACCACGTTATATTCTGTGTTTTTCATATAGAACAGCTTTGCTATTTCTCCTTGCATAGCAAGATACGGCTTTGCAAACATACGGTTTTCATATTCCGTCATCCAGAAGCTTGGATAATCGTATGCAACTGCAATTTCAGGGTTTGGCATATACGGAAATGCGTAGTTTTCAAGCTTTTTCATATCCTTGGCAAGCTGCTTATATTCATAGTAATTCGGTGAAGGCTCGCCATCGTGACCTAATATTCCGAAGATAAACTTTTCCTCACCTGCTGACATTCCACGCCACGTCCAGCCGAGAATCATCTGACCTCTTTTAAGCAGGCTGAGCATTCCCAATGTTCTTATTGCTCCCTTCGGGCCGCTTACATTATAACCGTTACCGTTGCTTGAACGGAATTCAAGGCACCACATCGGTTTATCCGTTTCAGCAAGGCGTTGCATATATATTCCGTCCATCAGGTGAAGCATATCATTTGCTTCATACTCTGCATAATATCCCATTCCCGGGAATCCGCCGAATTCATCACACATTTCAAGATAGTCAAAACCAAAGCTCTCACGCTCTGCATAGTGATTACAGCTATACATTCTTCCCGGATCCTCCTGCTCAACCACATTCTTGAGCATAATCAGAAATTCCGAAGTTTTTGATGAAAAATATCTTCTCATATCAAGCCACGGCTCAGGTGCTCCTGTTGCAACCTCATTAACCGGGAATACGATTTCATCAAATTCAGATACCCTTCTGCTCCAGCGCTGAGTTGCCCACGCCTTGTTAAGTGCGTCAACAGTTTTATATTTGTTTTTTAACCACTGTGCAAAGCGTTTTCTTGATTCTTCAGAGAACGAATAAAATCCGCTGCCCTGCTCATTGCATAAGCCCCACGCAAACAGTGCAGGATGATTTTTATAATGCCTTACAAGCTTTCTTGCAAACCTCAATGCATAATAGCGATAGCCTTCGTCTGAAACATCGTCCATATACCGTCTTACGGCACCCGAATGATTTCCACTTTTCCCGCCTATGTTACAACCCGGGCAAAGCTTATGAACCCACTGCGGCGCAGGTCGCATCGGGATATCCATCACAACACCAATTCCCGCTTCATGGAACATATCCATAACCTTATCGTACATATCAAAATTGTACGCACCCTCCTCCGGCTCGAATACGTCCCAGCAAAGATGAGCGATACGAACGGTTGTAAAGCCCGTTTCCTTCATTTTTGCAATATCTACTTTCCATCTTTCTTCATCCCAGTCGTGCGGATGATAGTTTACACCTATGTATAATGACATAATTCACACTCCTTAAATTGTGTTTTCTAAGTATAAAATAGCATAATTGTACGCATAAATCAAATAGCAAAACCGAGGTTTATCATAAAAAAAACAGTGGCATTATTAACAATGCCACTGTCCGTTTTACTTATTTTTATTCTCCATCGCAGTTTTATATGCTTCGTTAATCTCACGAATAACATCATCTCCGCCATTTTCACGCCAACGCTGCATTTCTGCTATGTATTCCTCATCATCAAACTGACCGCTCATATATTTTATACGTGCGTCAACCACAATTTTATCAAGCTGTGTACCTTTTGTAAGATATGTTTCCGACACCAGAGACTGTGCAGGATTAGCTACACTGTAAAGCTCATTATTTTCCATAACCCGCTCTGCTTCCTTCTGAATATCCGTCTGAACTACCTTCTTAGCCTCTGATTTATCAATAAAGGTCAGTACCTGATTAAAGTCATTTATTTCATTTCTCGGTACATCCGTGCCCGTTCTTTGCTGTATAAATCCGTCAACAAGGTCATAATGTCTGCCTTCTATTCCGTAGCCCATTAAATCCGTTATCTCACCCTTACAGCAGTCATCCATAAATTGCAGCAAACGTTTTAATGTTTCTTCATCCCTTACCGCTGATTTCGGAAATGCAAAATAACCCGAATATCCCAGATGCGGCTGTGCTCTGCCATTTACAACGCCTCCGACTCCGACTTCTCCGTTTATTCCGTTCTCCTTGAGCATAGAATCAAGCTTTACGGCTCTGTCGCAGGTGTCAAGTATCACACCACTTTTACCGTTTGCGAATGGCTCGTTCCAGTTTTCTGCATCCATTACTACAAAATTAGAATTTATGAGTCCATCCTCTGCCATTTGCTTAAACAGCTTTACAGTTTCAAAATATTCATCCGTCAGATGTGCAGGAACAAGATTATCATTTTCATCAAAGCCCCAGCCGTTAGGTGCTCCGTTCCAGGTAGCAAAGATATTGAAGGTCGTATCAATATTTGTAACCGTCATTCCGTAGGTATCATTTTTTCCGTTTCCGTCCGGGTCATTCATGGTAAATGCAGTGAGCATATTATAGAACTCCACAACCGTTGTCGGCTCTGTCATACCAAGGTTATTGAGCCAGTCCTTTCTGTACGCATAGCCGTTTCTGCCCAGATCTCTTTTTCTGTACAGTCCGTAAACACGTCCGTCAACTGACATATTATCAAGTATAATCTGATTTGCTTTTGAAAGATATTTATATTCCGGAAGATAATCCGTAACGTCCCAGAACTCTCCTCTTCTGATTGCACTGATTACACTCGGAGTATTTTCACGTATGTAAAGTATCATCGGAAGCTTGCCCGAAGCGAGTATCTCATTCAGCTTTTCAGAATATGCCTCACTCGGAACAAAATCTATGTCAAGCTTTGTATTGGTAAGCTCTTCTACCTTCTGCTTAACAGGGCTGTCAGGTGTTACCGAATTGCCTGCGGATGCAGATGTAAGAATTGTTATTGGATATGCGTCCTTTTTTATTACTGCCACCTTTTCACTGCAAGCCCCTACCACCGCCGAAATAATAACTATGGCGGCACTCAGGCACACAACAGGTATCCGCTTGTTCATACAAATATCCTCCTCTATGAAAATAGTTCATATTTTCAATATTCAACTACATATATTTTATCATATCGGCTATATTTTTTCAATTGCTTATATGTAAAAAATATACACTTTATTTAGTTAAAGTACACAAAGGCAGACAGCTAAGCTGTCTGCTCAATTTATATTATCTTACCTCCGCCGACTACCGTATCACCGTCATACATTACTACTGCCTGACCCTTGGTAATTGCTCTTTGCGGCTCATCAAATTCAATATGAAGCCTGTCATCGTCCGTCTGCCACACAGTCGCACTCTGTGCTCCCTGGCTGTAACGTACCTTCGCTTCTACTCTTATAGGCGTGTCAATTCTGTCGCATGCAATGAGATTTATATCGTTTGCGTCAAGCTCGCTTGAGAACAAGTCATCATTCAATCCCAATATCACCTTATTTTCAAACAAATCTGTACGGCATACATACATCGGTTGCGGAAGTGCAAGTCCCAAGCCCTTTCGCTGACCTCTTGTATAGCGAATAATTCCCTTATGCTCGCCTAAGACATTACCCTCTAAATCAACAAACTCACCATTCGGATACGTTTTTCCGCTGTAACGCTCGATAAATCCGGCATAATCGCCGTCAGGCACGAAGCAAATATCCTGACTGTCTCGCTTGTGAGCATTTATAAATCCGTTTGCTTCGGCAATCTCACGCACCTGAGCCTTGCTCATTTCTCCGAGCGGCAATATTGTATGCTTCAATTGCTCCTGCGTGAGAGAATACAGTACATAGGTCTGATCCTTGGTGCGATCTGCTCCCTTTTTCAGAAGAAAACGTCCGTTTTCTTCTGTAATACGCGCATAATGCCCTGTCACTATCTTGTCATAGCCACGTTTTTTTGCTTCCTCTAAAAGCAGACCGAATTTGATATAGCGGTTACACTCAATGCACGGATTTGGAGTTTCGCCGTTTTCATATGATGCTATAAATCTGTCAATGACATCTTTCTTAAATTCATCATAAAGGCTTATTGCAATATGCTCCATTCCAAGTCGGCTTGCAACACTTGCCGCATCCCTTACATCCTCTTCAGAGCCACCCTTTTTGTTATCGCAAAGCCTCAGAGTTACGCCTATTGCATCATAGCCCTGCTGCTTCATTAAATATGCAACGACGGAGCTGTCTACTCCGCCGCTCATAGCTATCATTGCTTTTTTATTCATGGTTCAATCTTATCATCTCATCAATACAGTGCTTTGCACCCTTGATGACCTCGTCACTTAAAATAATTTCTTCGCCGCCTTCGCCCTTTACGCAGTTATATACGTCTACAAGGGTTGTCAGCTTCATATTCTTGCATATAAGTCCGCTGTCAAGACAATAGAACTTCTTGTCAGGGCATTCAAACTGTAAATGCTCCACTATGCTCGTTTCTGTTCCGATAACGAACTCCTTGGCATCCGATGCCTTTGCATAATCCATTATACCCGCAGTCGAGCCTGCATAGTCACATAGCTCTACCACTGCCGGCACACATTCCGGGTGCACAAGAATTTTTGCTTCCGGATGCTCTTTTCTTGCCTTTTTTACTGCCTCAGGTCTGATTGCAGCGTGAACCGGGCATCCGCCGCTTAAAAGCTTTATATCCTTTTCCGGTACCTGCTCTGCTACCCACGCACCCAGGTTACAGTCCGGAATAAATAAAATCTTGTCGCTTTCAATATTCTTTACAATCTGCGGTGCTGATGATGATGTTACACACACATCACAGATTGTTTTTAACTCTGATGTTGTATTGATATATGCAACCACCTTGTAATCGGGATACTTTTTCTTTACCTCTGAGATAAACTCCTTATCCATCTGGTCAGCCATTTCACAGCCTGCGTCCGGATGTGCAAGATATACCCTCTTCTCCGGCGAAAGTACCTTCACCGTTTCTGCCATAAAACGCACACCACACATAATTACGTTTTTATTCGGAACCTGTGCCGCCTTTACGCTCAGTGCGTATGAATCGCCCGTAAAGTCTGCAACCTCAAGAATTTCGTGTCCCTGATAGCTGTGTGCAAGAATGCAGATATCCTTCTCCTTTTTAAGTCTTATAATTTCATCCTGTATTTTTCTTATCATAATTATCTCCTTTTTAATGACAGCCTCCACAGCTTCCTCCGCAATTGCCGCCGCACGAATGCTCAAGCGAATCGTGCCCCGCACATTGTGGATTCTCACTGTAACTTAAGCTCTTTCCTAAAAATTCTGCTATTTTATCATCGCACTTGCCGCTGCATCCGCCATATACCTCTATGAACTGATCCATCAAGGCGATTTTTGCCGCCGGACCTATTCCGCCACAGATAAGTGCGTATACATCATTATCAACGAGGAACTGCACTGTTGATGAATGACCGTCACCCGGTGCATTCACAACCTCACTTGAAACAACCTCGCCATTTTCTATTTCATATATTTTAAATTCCTTACAGTGACCGAAGTGTCCGTAAACCTCACCGTTTTCGTGTGTTATTGCTATTTTCATACTTACTCTCCTTTTATCCGAATACCCACATTTTCACTATCGCAAGAGTTTCTCTTAAATAACACGGTATCAGATTGTACCAGGTTAATCCCGAGTGCATATGCGTAACGTTTTCAAAACCCTCAAGCTTTGCGATTGATACGCCTCTGTATATGTGAAAATTATTGGTTATTACTGCTATTTTATAATCATCCGAAAAATGCCTGTCAAGAATTTCCTTTGAAAATTTCATATTCTCATTCGTTGAAGTGGCTTTTTCTTCTTTTATAATTCTATCCTCAGGTATACCGCAGCTCAGCAAATACTTTTCCATCGCACTCGCTTCCGTAACAGTTTCCTGAAAGCCTTGTCCGCCCGTTACCACAAGCATTGCATCAGGATTTTTTCCGTGATACTCAACCGCCTTGTCAAGTCGGTATTTTAAAGGCATTGTAACCTGGTCACCTCTTATACCTGCTCCCAGGACAATTACTGCATCCTCTGTGTAATCGACATTATCATTACACCCATAAATCGCAACAAAGCTGACAAATAACGCCTCAATACACAATGCCAACGCTATAATTTTTTTAACTACATTAAACAGCTTCGAGCCGAGGATTTTCTCTGCCTTATTACAAAAAGCGGCATACGTCAGCAATAATATTCCTATTAAAGCTGTCAGAAGAACTCCCAAATTCCAATTTGCAAATATCAGCAGGCATACTCCGTTAATAAACAAAGCTGTGCCTATGATAAAGCAAATTGTTCTTATTGCTTTTTGCATATTATCGCCTCCTGTGTATAAAGACTGTATAATTTAGATATCTGTCTTTTGGTGTGACAGTTCGTGTTATGTAAAGGGCAAAATACCTGAGAATTGCAATTAATATTTATTCCGTTTTAATATCATTTACAAGCTTTTGTATCGGTTCATCATCCCAACAAAATTCATGAGTTCCGTCAAACACTTTAAAATCTATCCATTCTGTTCCGACTTTGTCGCACATTGTTTTCAATTTATCAAAAGATTCCATGCTATATTTATAATCAAAAAGCTCATCCTTGTCGCCCACTTCTATATATAGTTTTCTTGGATAAATCAAACACGCAATTTCAGCATCATCAAATTTTTCTGCAGATTTAAACCAAGTCCAGTCTGACCAGCCTACGGCATCTCTTTTGTTAAAGAAAGAACAGGATATTGCTGATTTTATACGAGCATCAATTGCGGAAGTATAAAGAGTATAGAATCCACCATATGAAAGACCAACCATCCCAAATGAAGAAACATATTCCTGTTGCTCAAAATAATCCAAAATCCTCGTAAGACCAAATACCTCAATTGCCGTTATTGAACTTCCAACTCTTTTCAGTCTGGCATCAATTGCTTTTCTGTCAAATTCCACTTCATATTTGTCATTCCATAACAAAAGCTGCGGTGCAAAAACATGCACATCATTTTTTCTTACTCGTTGAAGCATATCATTATAGTTTTCAGTATTTCCATATATGCCTGAAATCACTTCAGGTGTGCCGAGGCCTCCGTGTTGTACAAGCACCAGTGGTTTTTTCTCTTTTCCACTTTGTTTGAAAAACAACCCTGTCATATTTAATCCATCAAGAATTTCAAACTTTATACGATAAATTTCGTACCCTTCTTCTTCAGCTAAAAGATGGACTTCAACACCAGGAAGTTTGTCAGCACGATGGTCCACCAGTGGCCAACCTAACATTCTTTTAAAATCATTACGATATTTTTCCTGTTCTGAAAAAATGTTTTCAGCATACTTCGCTCTGATGGTTTCAGCATTGTTTTGAAGTTTTTCTATTATGTGCTCGAATCCTTTCACATAATCTTCTTTATACGACTTTGTCATATCCATTTTTTCATTATATTTCATATTCACACCTCGTTATCTGTAAATTTTAACACATTTTCTTATACGAAGACTGTATAGCCCGGATGCCACTTAAAATAATGTTTCGATTTCTATATCGTTCCAAATTTCTAACAATGATTTATTATCAAATATTTTTGCTTCAGTTAAATTGTCAATGTTATCAAAACTATACTCTGTTTTATCAACCCAAAGCGAAACCTCTTTTTGAGTTACCGAGCATGAAATAAAACACAAATTTCCTTTATATGAAAACTCAAATTCTCTTCCTTTTCCAAGCAAATATATCAATGCACCCAATGATTTGTTATTTAATAATTCATCTTGCAAATACTGATGTAGCATAACTATTTTCCCTTTCTAAAAAATTCGACATCATTCGACATCCCTTTTACCCTCGTATCAAGTCAAAAATAAAATCATACAAGAATAACCGATTTCGTTGCTTTATTAATTATACCATAACCCACACACTTATGCAAGCGTTTTTATCTCACTCCATTGATATTTAACATATTGTTCATCTTACTTGAATGTGCGTGGCAAATTGCCAGGGCGAGTCCGTCTGCCGCATCATCGGGCTTTGGGATTGCGTTAAGATGCAATATCATTTTCACCATTTCCTGAATCTGCTTTTTCTCCGCTCTGCCATAGCCTGTTACACTCTGCTTTACCTGTAATGGTGTATATTCGCTTATCGGCACACCCTTGTTTGCGGCGGCTGTTAAAAGTACACCTCTCGCCTGTGCTACATTTATCGCTGTTTTCTGGTTTGAATTGAAGAACAGCTCCTCAATCGCCATTGCATCCGGCTTATAGGTTTCTATTATTTCCGTCAGGTCATCGTATATCTTTTTAAGCCTGTCTACTGTGTTCATCTTTGCCGGTGTTGTTATTGCCGTATAGGTTATCGGTCTGAATTTATTTCCTACATATTCAACAATTCCTATTCCCACTATTGCATATCCCGGGTCTACTCCCAAAATTATCATTTTCATTCTCCGTTTCTGTATATTATACACTTTGATGAATATAAATTCAATATATTTTTCAAATTTGTTGAAATTTCTTTGAATTTGCTATTGAATATTTTCGTCAAGTGTAGTATAATATTGGTTAATGAGATTTTACTCAAATACTATTATAACATATTTCAGGAGGAAATGCAACAATGGCTAAGGATAAAGTTGTATTGGCATATTCCGGCGGTCTTGATACTTCAATCATTATCAGCTGGTTAAAGGAAAACTATGATTACGATGTAGTTTGTGTATGTGGTGACGTTGGTCAGGGTAAGGAAACTGACGGTCTTGAGGAAAGAGCTATCCGTTCAGGTGCTTTAAAGTGCTACATCGAGGATTTACGTGACGAGTACGTTAAGGATTTCATCTTCCCGACATTAAAGTCAGGTGCTATGTATGAGGGTAAGTATCTTTTAGGTACTTCACACGCCCGTCCGATTATCGCAAAGAGACTTGTTGAAATCGCTCAGAAGGAAGGCGCAGTTGCAATTTGTCACGGTGCTACCGGTAAGGGCAATGACCAGGTACGTTTCGAGCTTGGTATCAAGGCTCTTGATCCGTCATTAAAGATTATCGCTCCGTGGAGAATCTGGGATATCAAGTCACGTGAGGACGCTGTTGATTACGCAGAGGCTCGCGGTATCGAGGTTCCGGTTACAAAGTCAGATTTATATTCACGCGACCGCAACATCTGGCACATCAGCCACGAGGGTATGGATTTAGAGGATCCGTGGAACGAGCCGCAGCTTGACAGTCTTTTAAAGCTTGGTGTATCACCGGAGCAGGCACCGGATGAGGCTACATATGTTACAATCGGTTTTGAAGCAGGTGAGCCGGTATCATTAGACGGTGTTAAGATGGACCCGAGACCGCTCTTAGAGAAGCTTAATGAGCTTGGCGGTGCAAACGGCGTTGGTATCGCAGACATCTGTGAGGACAGACTTGTTGGTATGAAGAGCCGTGGTGTATATGAGACACCGGGCGGTACTATCCTCTACACTGCTATTCAGGAGTTAGAGTATCTCTGCTTAGACCGTGACACACAGGCATTTAAGCGTATGAGCCAGACTCAGTTCTCACAGCTCGTATATGACGGCAAGTGGTTCACACCGCTCCGTGAGGCTATGAGTGCTATGTATGACGAGATGGATAAGTACGTTACAGGTGAAGTAAGAGTTAAGCTCTACAAGGGCGTATGCTCACCGGCAGGCGCTAAGTCACCGTACTCATTATACAACGAGACAATCGCATCATTCGGCGACAGCCAGGAGCTTTACAGCCACAAGGATGCAGAGGGCTTCATTAACCTCTTCGGTTTACCGTTAAAGGTTCGTGCTATGATGAAGAAGGCAAACGGCATCGAGGACTAATTCAATTATTATACCCTGTCAAGATAACCTTGACAGGGTATTTTTTACTTGACACCTCCCCATTATTGTAGTATAATGTATATTGAATAAATATGACATTACGAAAGGAAAATATAAATATGGCAGATAAATTATGGGGCGGTCGCTTTCAGAAGAGTACCGACAAGAAGGTAGACGATTTCAATTCATCAATCCGCTTTGACCAGCGTATGTACAAGCAGGATATCCGAGGCTCAATTGCTCATGCGAATATGCTTGGTAAGCAGGGCATTATCCCGAAGGAGGACAGCGAGAAGATTGTTGCTGAATTAAAGAATATTCTC
Source organism: Clostridia bacterium (assembly GCA_045540855.1). Taxonomy (GTDB): domain Bacteria; phylum Bacillota; class Clostridia; order UBA1381; family UBA1381; genus UMGS1958. The sequence continues at coordinate 686 of JAZQHZ010000021.1, read as the reverse complement.
AAAGACATTGAGGACGGCAAGGTTGAGTTCCTTATTGATGCTGAGGATATTCATATGAATATCGAAAAAATCCTCACCGACCGAATTGGCGAGGCAGGAAAAAGATTACACACAGGCAGAAGCCGTAACGACCAGGTGGCACTTGATATAAGAATGTATCTGATGGACGAAAGTGCTGAAATTGAAGAAATGGTTATAGCTATTCTTCACACGCTTGTGGAGCTTGCAAAGGCACATACTGAAACAATTATGCCGGGCTACACACATTTACAGAAGGCACAGCCTATCACATTTGCACATCATATGATGGCATATTATGAGATGTTCAAGCGCGACCTTGACAGACTTATGGACTGCCGCAGACGTACTAACGTTATGCCGTTAGGCTCAGGTGCACTTGCAGGTACTACATATCCGCTTGACCGTCAGTTTGTGGCTGACCAGCTCGGTTTTGACAGTGTAACCTTAAACTCACTCGACGGTGTATCAGACCGTGATTTTGTAATTGAATTAGCATCTGATTTATCACTTATAATGATGCATATGAGCCGTATTTGTGAGGAGCTTATCCTCTGGTCATCACACGAATTCTCGTTTGTGGAAATGGATGACGCTTATTCAACAGGCTCATCAATTATGCCGCAGAAGAAGAACCCGGACGTTGCAGAGCTTATCCGTGGTAAGAC